>CAZBRY010000049.1:280-12821 GCA_964494285.1 uncultured Lachnospiraceae bacterium | reverse complement strand
TTTCCGTTTCGGTCATAGCCTCTTTTTCATCATCGGTCAGAGGTTCGTAGCCCTTTGAGGAGTCTGCATTGTAAAGCGCATCCATTTCATTAATCAGGCTGTTATATTCCTTAAAAAAGCTCTTAATACCATCGTATATCGAGTCATAATCCGTATCGGTGATCAGGCTGATCGGTGAATCCTTCGCCGTTACTTCCTTGGCTGTCACAGTCAGTCCATTAATTGTAAACGTGTTGGTATTTGATTCAAATTCTGCGCCGTTTAATATAATCTTGGCATTTTCACCGTCTATTTTGACTCCATAAGACGCATCGGCATTCGATGGGATATAACCGGCCGTCGTCACATCCGCTTCATTTAACATCCCAAGGGAACCAAGTGCATCAACTGCATCCTGAGAATCCAGCACAAAATCAAAATTATCGGAAGCTCCCGAATTCTTGCTTCCCACAAAAATTCTGCCGGAGGAAGTGTCAAAATTCGCATTGTATCCTGCAGAGCTCATGTAATTAACAAAATCACTGACCTTCGTATCGGCACTCATCTCAAATGATACCGTATCATAAGTGCCATCAGACTTTTGCTCGCCTTTATTAACTGTGATCGTCGTCGCTCCGCCCGTATAGCCCAAATCAGCTAATGTGGAGGCTGAAGAAAGAGTCGAACCATTTGATACGGAAAGCTTTCCGCCCGTCAAATAGGACGCTTTCGCTAAATTCTTGATTTCAAGTGATTGTGTCCCGTTTACGGCATTGTCGCTTGCAACAACGGTCGCTTTTGTTGTATCGGAAACGGTTGTAGCCTTCTTATTATAATTTGTTGAAAAACGCATGTTGCTGAGCGTCTTGGAATAGAAGTTCTTAATTTTTGTATTTAACGCTTCCCAAGCATCCTGCTTCCAGCCAAGCTTAGTCTGCGCTTTCTCTGTCTTTTCACCCTTTGTCTTATAGGCGCTTACAAGCTCCTGTACCATGGCATCCGTATCCATATTAGAACTAATACCTGTTATTCTGATTGCCATAACAAATCCTCCTATCTTCTTTCATCGACCATGAGGCCTGCTATTTCCCAGATCTTTGCGATCATATCCAGCGTCTCTTCCGGCGGAAGCTCCTTGATGACTTCCTTCGTTTCTTTATTAACGATCTTGATCGTCACTCTGTTCGTGCCCTCGTGAATCCCATATAGCGCCTCCGAATTCGGAGAATTTCTATTCAGATCATCAATTGCTTTTCTGATCTTTTCAAGCTTCGCCTGCTCTAGATTCTCTTCATTTTTACTGCCGGGTGCCACACTAACGTCGTCAACAATCTGTGCTGCTTCCTGTCCCGTACGATCCATGTATCCGGTTCCAGGCTTTTCTGCTGTCTGCGCACTTTTTGCGCTCTGTACACCCTGCATTGGCTGTGCCTGATAAATCATGGCACTGCTTAATGGTTCAATTGCCATTTCAATCACCTCCGTGTGATATCCGAATCAAAATTATATAGTTGCACTATGACATTCCTATTCTGTCTGATTACTATATCGGCGTTTTTCTTATAAACTTAACAATATTATAACATTTTTTTCAGTGCCTCAAGACCTGCCGGCTCCATCGCCGCCTTGTTGGCTTCCTGAATCTGCAAATAGACCTCTTTACGATAAATTGGTATTTCCTTTGGTGCCGATATGCCAAGCTTTACCTGATCACCCTTAATTTCCAAAATCGTCACCTCAATACAGTTGTCAATTATCAATGCTTCATTCTTTTTTCTCGATAAAGCCAGCATCTCATTCACCCGCCTTTTCTTTCGCCGCCTTCAGCAACTCATAAATCGGATATTTTACTGCATAACGCTCTTCGTCCACAATAATCTGGCTCGCATTTCTTGTCTCCCCATTGATGATCATCGGCGCACGCAAATTAACGGACATTTTTTCCACTTCCTTTGGAACAGTAATCGTTACAAGCACAAGCATATTCACTTCCTCCGTGATGCTAAGCGGTGCAAGAAGTTCGTCCTCAATCTGTGGATTGTAATCCTGCGCAATAATCAGCGGATCAATAACTGGCATAGCGAAAGCCGGCTCCTGCAGGGACTGCAGCCAGCGAATTCCCCCGTCTGACTCGCTGTCGTGAACAAGCAGAAAGTCCTTCAGCTCCGGAAAGCCTATGATTCCGTTGGTAAATGTGATTTTCTTCTCTTCTTCTACTTCGATTTCCCCGAATAGCTTTGTCTCGATTCTCATAGCCCTTCTCCTTTGTTTTTATAAATAATTTAGCAGTGTCTGCTGCGCAATTTTAGCTGCGGCAAGCTGTGCGGCTTCCAACGCAAGCGAAGCAGCCTTTAAATCAATGCCCGCGTCCGTCAAATTGATATTAATATTTGAATCCGCCAGTTCCTTAAAGCTCGAAAGCTGATCGCTCACACGCTCCTTAGTGAGCTCCAAACGTGCACGCATACTTCCCACCCCTGCAAGAGCCAGATTCGTGGCTTCCGAATAACCGTCAAAATCAGTTAGCCCTCTTGAAAACATCTTCTGCATTTTATCTTTCAGCAAATCCCGCTCTTTTGTTGCGGCGGTCAGCATTTCGGTGATTGTCTCCTGTTCTTTATCGCTATACTGGGAATCTGCCTGCATGCTCTCAAGTGTTGCGATTTTTTCATCGCAGTCCACGACCGCCTGCGTAGCGGCAACCAGCTCATCCACATCCCTGCCAATATCATGGGTGAATACTTCGTTCGCATTTGTATTGATCTTGATGCTCTGGCTGAAGCTGACTTCATAGGAAATGCTCTTATTCTCAAAACTCGGTGAGTTATAATCGATCTCATCCTTGTCGGTGCAGGTAAAATAATGCTCCGGGCGCAGGTCATTCTTTTGAAAGTCCTCCTTCGCATACTGGAAGCTGACGGTGCCCGTCGTGCCCTGCATCGCCACTCTAACATCCTCCCGGAGAATCAGTTCACCCGTATCTGCAATCAGACGTACTGGAGCTTCATCTGGATCGAACGTGAACGTTGTGTAATAGGCATCATCCGCCGAAGTGCCTGTTAAGGATACGGTGGTAACATCATAGTTTTTTCCATCAACGGAAATGACCGTCGGTAAAGCGGCTCCATCCTGATCAATCTGTGGATTTGTTAAATTGTCATATGCCAGCCGAATGCGATAAACGTTATTGCTTTGGATATCCTGTTCGGTATTGGCATTTGTCAGATCGCTCTTATTCACATCAATGCCGCCGGAAATATAAGTGATACACTCCACATCGTTTGCATCAAACAGCTCCGTGATGGTATATAGATTCTTAGTGTCCTCTGTAAATGTCAGCGTTTCACCCGTCCTATAGCCGGTAAACACAGTCCTTCCGGCATAATCCGCATTGCCCGCCGAGTAAATCTGATCACGAAGCGCACTTAAATCCGCAAGAATATTCAAACGATCCTCAGCCGTATTGTCGTCACTGGCGCCCGTCGTCAAGCTTTTCTTAATGTCCGTTAAAACACCATCCGTCTGCGATAAAGCAGTTTCCGTAATTTCCAGCCATGCATCAGCATCCGGTATATTTTTATCATAATATTGGTTTACCTCTGAAATATTGCTATTCAAACGAAGTGCACGAATGGCAATGATGGGATCATCCGACGGCCTCGTAATCTTCTGCCCTGATGCAATCATTGTATTCAGCTTATCCTCATTGGCCTTATTGAGGTTGATATTATTTCTTGTATTGTTGTTCATCATGGAATTTGTAATTCTCATAAAGAAACCCTCCTTCAATTGCTTGCTGTTATACCCCTGTTTCCAATATCAGTCTGTCATAAATTTCCGTCATGACCTGGATCATCTTCGATGCCAGATTATAAGCCTCCTGAAATCTTACAAGGTTAAGCGCCTCCTCATCATTATCCACACCCGAGACCGAAAGGCGTTGGTTTGTGATCGCCGAGGCAATATTCGAATAATTTTTATAAAAAGTCGTGGCGCTCCGCGTACTTAATGCCACGTCAGAGATGATGCACTGGAGGAACTCTTCCGAAGAGCATCCCCGAAACGTCATTTTATTTTTATCAGTCTTGACCTGCAGCAGCTCTTCCGCAATATCCTGCGCGTCCGTGCCATCGTTGATATTGACCGTCGTTCCGAACTTGCCGGCATCCGCCTCCATATTCGCATTCACGCTGAAATTCTCTGCGGTCAGCTTGTAATACGAGTCATCGGTAGACTTTGTTATCGTCGAGCCGCCATGATATTGTCCAAACAGATAAGGATCATCGTTATCCACGAAATTTGTCCCCGTAAACAGTACCTCAGCCTGATTTCCGTAAGAATCCTGCGCCTTCAGTTCAATTGCATTCATCGTCTGAGAAAACTGACGCACCCATTCATTCATCTGTGACATGAAATATGGGATTCCCTGATAATTGATCGACTTTCCAACCGCCGCGGTCTTTCCAACATACGATGTCGGATCTTCGCCCGGATCCAGATAAAAGGTATACGTCTCCGTGCTAGAATCATACTCCCAATCCGTATAGTTGAAAATCTTGCTGCCAAGCATGATTTCGCCTTCTTCGGCCAGCGTGCATTTATTCAAATCCTTTAGGTAATCCGCATCTGCCGGTATGGATACCGTGCTAACGGTAGAACCCGAGGTGTCCGTATAGCTGCCGACGCTGCTTACTGTTCCATGAAAATACTCTTCATTGTTGCCATCACGGATTTCCACAAGCCCCTTTAACTCTCCGCCAAGGTTCTTTCCATAAAGGTTGAATTCCAGATTATTGGACCAGATAATATCGTACAAGCCATCTGCGTCTGATTGATTGACCTTGTTATCTCTTGCCACACATTTTAACGTATTGTATTCATATCCATCGACAAGCGTCTGCCCGCCTGCAATCGTAACGGAATATTTATATGTGCCCGACTCCACACTGCCGCCCGCCGTCGTATAAATCGGCATCTCCGTCACTTCCACATCCACAATTGCGGAAAGCTGATCTATTAAAAGTGCACGCTGATCCCGTAGCTCATTTGCCGTCACACCAGTAATCTCAATCATATTAATCTGTTTATTGAGTACAGAAAGCTGAGATGCAAGCGAATTGATTTCATCCACCTTATTTTTGATTTCCGCATTTGCATCCTCCTGCAGCTTTTGCAGGTTGGTATACATTGCGTTGAAATACTCAGCCAGATTTCCCGCAAGAGATAAAAACTGATCCTTTTTCGTCGCATCACCAGGGTTTTTATAAACCTCATCAAGACCGGAAAACATGTCGGAAAAAATCGTGCCAAAACCTTGTACCGTGTCCGACTCCGTAAAATAATTTTCGATCTGCAGCATATAGTGCTGCTTCATGTTATAATTGCCAAGGTCCGCATTGTTGCTCCAATATTTCAAATCATAATATTTATTGCGAATCTGTTTGATTTCTGTCGTTTCTACACCCGAACCGGCCATACCATACGTCGTATTTGTGCGAAGAGCAGCGGCCGCGGACTGGATCGTCTCCTGACGCGTATATCCTTTCGTCTCTACATTGGAAATATTATTTCCTGTCGTATTCAGTGATGTACTCGCAGCCTGCAGACCTGTGTATGCAATATTTAATCCAAAAAATGTTGACGGCATTTGATCACCTCTTTCTTAACCATCGGCGGCTGTTTGATCAGCCGAGTCTCTCTATAATATGTCCAAGCATCTCGTTCACCGCATTAATATAGCGGCTTGCTGCGTTATAAGCATTTTGGAATTTAATCATATTAGTCAGCTCCTCGCTGGAAGAAACGCCCATGACCGCTTGTCTCGCATTTTCCAGCGACTCTACGGCCGCCTGCTGATTCTCGGAAATGCTGCTATACACATAGCCGGTATTTGCCACCTGTCCAACCAGCTCAGAATAATAGTCGTTAAAATTACTTGCCTTCGTCGCGTAGGGATTTAATGGACTAAAATCATCTTTAAAGGCTGCGGCCAGCGCATCTGCCTTTGTCTGGTCCGTTTCCTTATCTGCGGTGACAAAACTAAGCAAGGACGGCTGTTTTAACAGTTCCGGATTGATTTTTATATTAGAAATCGTGTACATTGTGGAAACATCCGAAGGGGAACCGGATGTTTCCTCTGACACATACTCATAAGTGATGTTGCCGGAACCGTCATCCACTGCCTCATAACGCCCGGTTCCCAACCTGACAAATAACTCCAGTCCACAATTCGCCTCATCCGTATAGGAAATCGTGCCAGCCGCATCAATCGTCGCTTTTTCCCCTGTCAATATATTATTAATTTGCGTAACAATCCCGTGAATTAAATTATCGAATTCAGCCTGAATATTCATGATGAGGGAGCTCGAGGTCGCCATCAGCTTATTCCCGTTTGCATCCGTTCCGCCATATTCATAAACCGTCGCATCCAGGTCCGTATAATTGGCTCTGCGGTCGCCGCGCGCCAACAGAATCGACTTTAGCTGTCCGATATCCGTATTTAATGCGGAAGAAATCTCCTGTGATAAATTAAATACTTCCGCATTATCATTCTGCGGCCAGACCGGCGTATAAAAATCGGTTCCCGTCGCCTGCGTAACGCCCATTTCAAAAACACGGTCACGCAAGACAAATGCAGTACCTTCTATAGACACCTCCACCATACCTTCTTTATCTTCAGAGTAACTCATATTAACGAGAGCACCCAGCTTATCGAGAATCAGGTTTCGGGCATCCCGCAGGTCATTTGCCTCCTCGGAGCCAAGCTCTACCTTTTTGATTGCCAGATTGTACTCATAAATTTGCTTCCCATATTGGTTAATTTCATTTACAATATCCTCAACTCGTTCATTTAAGTTATCTTGATAGGAAGAAAGCCCATCGTAAACCGCCTGCGACCGCTCCAAAAATTCCGCTGCCGAGGAAACAAACTGCCCCTGCACAACCGCACTTGTTGGATCCTTCTGCAGCTCCTGCACGGACTCCCAAAGATTCTTCAGCGACGTTTTAAAGGATGCCCCCTCTAATTCTCCAAGCAGAGTCTCCATTTCACTTGTCGTTTCATAACATACTTCATAGAAGGCTGACCTTCCTGACTCCTTGCGATAAGAAGCATCAAGAAAGGCATCCCTCACCTGTCTGACTTTACTATATTCAACGCCGAGTCCCGTTTGCTTGATAGAAACAGCGCTATTTCCGATTGTCGTATATACCCGGTCGCCAAGCAGCACCTGCTGTCTGACATATCCGGCCGTTTCAAGGTTGGATAAATTATGCGCCGTCGTATTCAGCGCATTTTGACTTGTCTGTAATCCTGATGTACCAACGTAAAGACTTCCCATTAATGACATGTAATCACCTCTGCTTCGACTCTAAGCCCTATTACTGTTTTGCATCAAAGCCGCCTACCGTGCCAAGCATTCCTCCCGTACTGACGGCGCCCTTATCATAATTCGCCGTTTCCGGTGCTTGCTTCATTGCCCGCACAACATTTAAATCAAACTCCACCATTTCCAGAGAATGCAGAATCAACTCCTGATTCTGCTCATTTAACCGACGCACCATTCCGACGGTCTTTTGTAGCTTGTCATGAATTTCAGACAATCTTCTCTGCTCGTTTGGCTGGCTTGTGAGCAATTCTATTAAAGTTGACAGCTTTAAAGTCTCAACATCCTTGTTGATTACGTTTGCGATGTCTTTCGTCACGGTCTCACGTCCGGAGTCCAGATGACTAATTCTATTCACAACGATTTGTTCTTCATCCGTGATTTTTTCTAATGCGGCAATATCTCCCTTAATAATGATTGGGGTCTTGCGTTTTGATAATTCCAGTAACGCTTTGTATTCTGCATGTTCCTTTTCAAGCGTATCTAATAATTCTTCCATTAGGCTTGCCACTGGAATTACCTCTCTTTCGGCTTATTAAAAATCAAGCATCTCCTCATATTTTTCTAACAACCTGCTTGCAAAATCATCATTGCTCACACTATAGGTGCCCGCGTTGATGCTCGCCTTAATCGGCTCCGTCAATTCCTCTCTGATATCGGAAGAATTTGCAACAGCCTGCTTTACCGCCTGAATATCCTTTCCGATGCTTGAAATCAGCACCTGATCCACTCGGCTGACCTTTTCGCTTTTTTCAGCTTTCACCGGTTTGCTTGCCTGATAGACCTGACTGACCTGATTATATGCTTCAATACGCATACGATCTCCTCCTTCCCTTAATTACTTCTTCTACTGAATATTTCTATTCTACATTATTGTTATCGGTTGATTTTAAAAAGACTTTAGCTTTATTTGAAAATTATTATTGCTTCTATTAAAATTCAAATCGCCAGCCGTTTTCCTTTAAATACTTTCTTCTTTTCTGATAATCCGGAAGGATCGCCGCAACCGCACTCCAAAATTCCGATCCGTGGTTCCTGTGCAGTAGATGACACAGCTCATGTACAACCACATAATCGATCGTCTTTACGGGAGCCATTGCCAGCTTTACACTGAAATTAAGATGCCCCTTAGCCGAACAGCTTCCCCAACGAGTTTTTACGTTTTTAATGGTAATACGCATCCGACCGCTCGCTTCTTCAAATCTTTCCTGCCTTTTACATTCCGTTTGCGCAAGTGTTTGTGCGAGCTCTCCAATCGCCGGCAAATACCGGATAACCGCCTCCTGTACATAGCGTTTTAATTGCTCGCCGCTCCATTTAATCAGCAGCTCCTTAATATATGTTTCCTCTAAGCTGCGCGTTTTCACAATCAGCAGGCTTTCCTCTCTCTCCTGCACATAAACTGCGTTTCTTTTACTTTCTGTGATATGCAGCCGATATTCCTTTTCCATGCACAGAAAAACTGCGCCCTCCGTATAGTATTTCTGTCGAACGCAGTTTTTATCAGCAGCTTCCTGCTGTTTGTTTCGTATCCATTCAGATTTTTCTCCTAGTATCTTCTGAATTTCTGCTTTGGGCACCCATTTGGGTGCCCGCACCTGAATGGAACCATCCTCTTTCACATAGATCACCACAGTCTTGCGATTTGACCTGACTAATTGATATTCAATCTGTTCTCTGATCATTATAGTAAATATCCTTTCACAATCGACCGCAACGCTTCGTCTGTCTCGCAGTTTTCATATGCAAACGACTCCGCATAGGACAATCGCTTCTCCTTTGGGATCTCTTCAAGCAGCGGCTTGCAGATATAATTCTTTTGCAGCAGATAAAGGCAGGCACGCAGACGGAATTGCAGCAAATAGGCATCCTGCTCCGTCATTTCCGGAAACCATTCCTTTTTTGTAAGCCGCAATATTTCCTCTGCCTGAAATTTCTCAATGTCCTGATTCCAGCGCTGTCCGGCCTTATCCGCAAGCGCCATCCAGTACCCGCCCCGCTTGGGAGAAAGCAGGCTCATGAAATGCGCATCCTTATAGCACCACAAACACCAGTCCATTGATCTTTCTTCCATCAAATCAAGCGTATCCCTTAACAAATCCCTGACAAATTCCGGCTCGCCGCAATCCACGCCATAACCGAACTCGCCGCAGAAAGCCGGCCGTTCAAATACATCTCTGGTATCAAGGAGCTGATCAAGCCCTTCGGCAATCTGTGTTTTCCTTGCATTCCTGTCAAGCGACCGATCAAGCAGCGCCGGCTGCCAGACCGTCGGGTAATAATGAAAACCGAGTGCCGTCTGCGGATCTTCAAATTGTTTGAGTCCTGAAAAATCCATTGAAAACAAGTTGCCTTCCAGCACGATCACATGATTTTTATCCATCTCGCGAATTGCCGCAATTGTCTCCGTATAATATTCATTGATCGCACTCCAGTTTGCCATGGCCGGCTCATTCAGCAGATCGTACCCCATCAGATACGGTTCGTTTCGATACCTTCTTGCAAGCTCACCCCACAGCTTCGTCATCTGCCGCCGAAAGCTCTGATATTTCCAGAAAAGGGGGACACCGAGGCTGTTGTCCGAATGCCAGTCCGGGTTTTGCCCGCCGGGTGTTCCATGAAGATCCGGCATAATAAAAATCTGGTAAGTGCGGCCAAGCGCAAACAAGCGGTCAAAACAAGCAAAGCCTTCTTCTTTATAATGGCTGTCGTCATTGTCGTCAATAAAAAGCCGGTAGCTGAACGGAACGCGCACAAAATTCACACCGCATTCCTTCAGCAGGGCAAAATCCGCCTCCCCAATAAAGTTATCCTGAAATGTCTTAAAGAATGCCTCCTGATCCGCCTTTCCATACACCTCTAAAAAAGCCTGTCTGAGCATTTCATCCGGGGTCGGAAGACCCATCATGAAATGCTCCAGATTGAGCCATGTACCGATACCAAAGCCCCTCAGACGGATACGTTCTCCCCGGTAAACAAACTGTTTTCCCTTTACCTGAATAAAATCCATATGTCTTTCCATCACAAATCCTCAGTCCTTTACTTCCAGAATGGCAACACCATAAGCGCAAAGCTCGATTCCTTCGCCCTTCTTATAGTCCTTTTCTCCCAAAAGATCTCTTCCTCGTGCCGGGCTGTTGATCATATGCTGCTGATCGTCATGATTCAGCAGGAAATAAAAACGGGTATCTCCCTTTTCGCGCACGGTCAGCTCCAACCATTCCGTTTCCTTTTCCGACTCTGCGAGCAGGTTCAGTTCCTCAGGACAAAACACCTTTTTTTCAAAAAAATCAATATAGAAGCTTTCATCGGAGCTCGTACCCACATAAAATACCGTTCCTTTTCCGTAACGATTCTGTGTGAGCACGGGCATACCGGCATAAAACTCCTCTTCGTAGGTGCAGAGCGGCTCCGCTCCTTCTGTATGCAGGAGGTCGCAAAGCATTTTTGCAGGATACCGTTTCCCTTCAAAGGTAAAATGGTTTGCCTGATTCTGAGGCAGAGAATCAATTTCTTCCACCCATATGCCAGATAGATCTCTCAGCTCTCCCGGATAGCCCCCAACCGTAACATAATCGTTTTCATTGACATAACCGCTGAAAAACGTCATAACCAGTCTGCCGCCTGCTGCCACATAGGCTCTCAGCGCATCGGCAACACCCGGCTTAACCATATAAAGAAGCGGCGCCGCAACGACATCATAGCCCGAAAAATCATCTTCACACGAAATCACATCCACCGGCACATGGAGCTTATGAAGCGCCTCATAGTAGCGAAAAACTTCCTGCGGATATTTCAGCTCATTGTTAGGTCCCGCCGAATACTCGACAGCCCACCAATTATCCCAGTCAAAAATCACCGCCGCTTTTTTAATCAGGCGGCTGTCAAGAAGGCGGTCTCCGAGTCTGTCAAGTTCCTCCCCAAGCGCCGACACCTCCCGAAATACGCGCGTATGCTCCGTTCCGACGTGATCGATGACCGCTCCATGATATTTTTCACAAGCGCCCGGACTTCTTCTCATCTGGAAATACATCACCGAATCGGCTCCGTGTGCCACTGCCTGATAGCTCCAGAGGCGCATGACACCCGGGCGCTTCAGACTGTTGTTCGGCAGCCAGTTAGAGACGCTCGGCGTCTGCTCCATAAGCCAATAAGGCTGACCCTGCTTCAAACCGCGCATTAAATCATGGCGAAATGCGATATAGGCGGGTGTCTCTCCGTTGCCCGGGTAGTTGTCATAGGAAACGAAATCCATATATTTTCCCCACTTCTGGTAATCAAGCGGCTTGTACAGTCCCATGAGGTTCGTCGTAATTTTCGCATCGGGAATGTGTTTTTTAATCGCCTCATATTCCGAGCAATAATTTTCAAGGAGGGAGTCATTGCAAAATCTCGCATAATCGAGAGAAATCCCCTGAAACACTGTGCGTTCTTCGCCAAATTCCTCGCTTTGCAGGTTCGGCACGACAATATCCTCCCAATCATAAAACGTATGTCCCCAAAAGGGTGTGTTCCACTCATGATTCAGCTTTTCCAACGTGCCATATTTCTTCTGCAGCCAGACGCGAAACGCCTTTTCGCAGTTTTCACAATAGCACCTGCCACTAAATTCATTGCTGACATGCCATGCGATAATATTTTTTTGATCTTTGAAATGCTCCGCAAGCTTTTCAGCCAGCCGTACGGAGTATTTCTGATAAGTCGGACTGTTCGGACAAGAATTATGTCTGCCGCCGAATTTCCGTTTCAAGCCGTTCCATTCCGTCCGCAAAATATCGGGATATTTTCTAGCCATCCAAGCCGGATGTGCAGCGGTCGCTGTCGCCATGCAGATTTGCATACCATCTTCACTCACCCGTCGTACTGTCTCGTCCAGCGCAGAAAAATCATACGTCGCTTCATCTTTCTGCAACATCGCCCAATTAAATACGTTGATTGTCACGGTGTCAACGTTCGCAAGCTTGAGAAGACGGCTGTCCTCCTGCCAGATCTCCTTCGTCCACTGCTCCGGATTGTAATCCCCGCCGAATAATATCTTATGTGTATCTGGTAATCTCATGTTTATCGCCCTCCGTACCTGCAATCGTAGAATATGCTATCGGTAATCCGAGTATGTCTTCCATTTATGAAAATATCTTATATAAACATTTCCCCGCATTCAACCGCACAAATTGAAT
>CAZBRY010000049.1:0-270 GCA_964494285.1 uncultured Lachnospiraceae bacterium | reverse complement strand
CTGTAGCCGTTACTGTCCCTCCTGTTATTTTAAAATAAGAACTGTTCCTTCTTAGCCTTTCAGCCCTGAGAAGGACATGCCCTGCAGCAGATACTTCTGTGCAAAGCAGAAAATCAATATCATTGGAATCATCGAGCAGATCGTCCCCGCCATAATCAGATTATAATCCGTCCGGTACAGGGAGTTGAATGTCGCCAGACCGATCTGGATCGTTTTCAGTTTATCGCTGTCCAGATAGATCATCGGCGCGAGATAGTCATTCCACATAAA
>CAZBRY010000048.1:2444-12830 GCA_964494285.1 uncultured Lachnospiraceae bacterium | reverse complement strand
TATGTTAGGGAAATAAGCAATAGTATTAACAACAGATTACAAGTAAAGAGATGTGGTATCACATCTCTTTTTTGTTCTTTCAAGCATCCGTCAAATTTGCAGTCTAAATTACAGTCCCAACACTCGCCGGGGATTTTCCTGTGTGATCTTCTCAATCATCTCTCCTGAAAGCGACATACTCCTTAGCAGTGCCAGCCCCGTACCTTGATCTTCCCACGGACTGTCGGTGCCAAACAGGATTTTATCCGGGTCATGTAGCAAAAGCATTTCCCGCAGCGTTTCCAATCCAAAGTAATGGTGACCCATGCTCGTATCAATGTAAATGTCCTTGCCCGCAAGGAATTCTTTGGCTTCCTCGACATTCATCAGTCCGCCGAAATGTGACGCGATCAGGGTACCTCCCTTGAAACGCTCCAATGCTCCGGCAATCCGCTCAGGTGTACAAAAGTGAATATCCCTTGAGACAGGATCGTCTCCCGCGTGTAACATAACAACCAGTCCATTTAAAAACGCTTCCTGTATGACATGCAGAGACTGTTCGTCATCAAAATAAATATTCATATAGTCGTGATGCAGCTTAATCCCCTTGATGCCGGCTTCCTTTAGGCGCCTCAGCTCCTCCCTGTATCCCTCGTAAGCACAGTGCATCGCACCGAATGACAGCAGTCCGCCGCCTTCCGAAAGTGCCTTTGCGTTGGCTCGAATGGCGTGGTCGTTAATTCCGGTCACCTGCTGCGGCTTTGTCGCTACGGGCATCATAACGGAATAGGTAATGCCGTATTTCTCCATGGATTTTTTCAGACTCGCTTCTGTTCCGTCTGTATGGGGCGTCGTGCCGCTCGTCTCCGCCAACTTCTTCAAAGCCGATTCCGCAAGTTTTCCCGGAAATGTATGTGTGTGAAAATCAATGATCATTTCTAAAACTTCCTTTTTCATCCGGCAACACAGCGAATAACTTCCTCAAAATCAAGCTTTCCCCCAAACAAGCTGAGTGCGCTTCCGATCGTAATGTTTACGCGATTATTTCCGATTATTTTTATTTTCTCTATCTCTTTATAGGAAGAAATACCACCGGCATACGTAACCGTACTTGCCGTCTCGGCCAGCAGCCTGACGACCGGCTCCTCAATCCCCGCAGTCTTCCCTTCCACATCCACAGCATGTACAAGAAATTCGTCGCAGTATACCGAGAGCTCCCGCAAAAGCTCGACCGAAAGCGGCGTCTTGGTAAATTTCTGCCATCGGTCTGTCACAACATCATAGCGACCCCCCCGCTTCCTGCAGCTTACATCCAGCACAATATGCTCTTTTCCGACGGCTGCCCGCAGCTTTTCCAAATGATCATAGCTGATTTCCCCGCCGCTAAATACATAGGAGGTAACAATCACATGGGAAGCTCCGGCTTCAAGAAATTGCCCGGCATTTTCCGCGCAGATGCCGCCTCCCACCTGCAAACCGCCCGGATAAGCCTGAAGCGCCGCAAACGCCTCCTGTCTGGTCGCCTCATAGTAAGGTGAATCCGTGCCATTTAGTAAAATCACGTGTCCGCCCCTCAAGCCGTATGTGCGATACAATCCGGCATAATAGGCCGCTCCTTTTTCGGATATATAATTTGTTTCGGCCAGATCTCCCTGATCCTGCAATGTCCCGCCGATGATCTGCTTGACTTTTCCGTTATGCAAATCAATACAAGGTCGAAATTCCATAAAGATCCCCTTCTGCAGCAATCAGCCGATTACGTCGCTCATCGTATAAAGTCCGGTCGGCTTTCCCTTTAGAAATTTTGCCGCCTGTACCGCTCCCTTGCCAAATACGGCGCGCGAATAGGCCGAATGGGAAAAGGTAATGACTTCGTCCTGCCCTGCAAAAATAACCTCATGCTCGCCGACAATACTGCCTCCGCGCACTGCCGAAATGCCCAGCTCCTTTTCACCGCGCGCCCGGTACATCTGACTTCTGTCATAGATATAAGTATATTCGTTGTCTCGCGCCTCGTTAATGGAATCCGCAAGTGCAAGAGCCGTACCGCTTGGCGCATCTACTTTCATTTTATGATGTTTTTCCACTATTTCAATATCAAAACCGGCAGGCGCCAACACATTCGCAGCCTCCTTTAGCAATTTCATCAGCATATTCACGCCAAGCGACATATTTGCCGAACGTAAAATTGCCACCTGCCTGCTTGCAGTCTGCACTTTCTCTATTTCCGCCTCACCAAGTCCTGTCGTGCAGATGACGGCCGGAACCTGTTTTGCCACGCACCAGTTAAGAAGATCGTCGATTGCAGAGACCGCACCGAAATCGACAACAACGTCCACGTCGATCGTGCAGTCTGCAACCGTCTTAAACACAGGGTATTCATTCTTCTGTACATCATTGATATCCACACCCGCAACGATACGAAGTTCTTTATCCTCAGCTGCAATGCCGGAAATGATCTGCCCCATCCGGCCATTGCAGCCATGCATCATCATATTTACCATGGTTTTCCTCTTTCTTTATCATCAATAAGCAGTTTCTCAATGCCGTCCTCGGCAATCTACCCTATAAAATGCCGTATTCCTTCATAGCCTTTCCAAGCTTCTCGGCATTCTGCGGCTCCATCTGCGTGAGCGGGCGGCGCATGATGCCGGCGCCTCTTTCCTGGAGATTCATAGCCGTTTTGACCGGAATCGGGTTGACCTCGCAGAACAGCGCGTCACAAACAGGAATGGCCTTTAGCTGCATGTCGCAGCTCGTCTTGACATCTCCATCCAGGTAAGTCTGCACGATATCGTGCGTCTGCGCCGGAGCAACGTTGGAAAGCACGGAAATTACCCCAATTCCGCCCAGTGCCAGAATCGGCACAATTTGATCGTCATTGCCGGAGTACAGGTCCACACAGCCGTCTGCCATGCTCATCAGCTTCGCAATCTGGCTGATATTGCCGGATGCTTCCTTGATCCCAACAATATTTTTCACATTTTTGCAAAGTGCTACCGCTGTCTCCGGCTGAATATTTAAACCGGTTCTGCTCGGCACGTTGTACAAAATCATCGGGATCGATATGCTTTCCGCAATCTCCGTAAAGTGCTCGATCAGACCCTTCTGTGTCGCCTTATTGTAATACGGTGTCACGACTAAAACGGCGTCTGCCCCAAGCTGCTGCGCCTCTTTGGAAAGATAAATTGCCGTCTCCGTACAGTTTGAGCCCGTTCCGGCAATGACCGGAATCCGCTTATTTACCGTATCCACGCAAAACCTAATGCACTCCAAATGCTCCTCATGACTTAAACAGGAAGCCTCTCCTGTCGTCCCGCAGATGATGATTGCATCCGTCTTATTCGCAATCTGATATTCGATATGCTCCGCAAATCTTTCATAATTTACATCTCCATTTTCCTTGAACGGTGTCACGATCGCAACACCTGCGCCTGTAAAAACTGCCATAATGATTCCTCCTATTTCCTATATAATAAAAATAAGCCAACGGACAGGTTGGCTCTAAGAAGACAATGATAATCATTGTTTCTTTCGATAGCTCCCCATCCTACAACAGTTCTGTTGAAAGATGACAGTCATACACCTCTTTAATGTATGCCCAGAAACAGGCTGCTCAACTCTGTTCCTTCGGCGCCGTTTCCTTTCCATCTTCCTCCCCCATGCGAGCGATGTCCGAAAATGTACTGATAAAAAGCGCAACCTCTATCCTTACTATAAAATTGTTATTAGTATCATAGCATTCCTTATAGATGTTGTCAACGGCAAAATATCAGCCGATGACAAATCTACAAAGAGTGTTCTACCCCCCATTACTACACCTTTATCTTCCCATTTGTTAGTTTATTAAAACGCGCCCATTCCCGGATATACGGCAGCGGCGCCAAGTTCTTCTTCGATACGCAGCAACTGGTTGTATTTTGCAACGCGCTCAGTTCTGCTGGGCGCACCGGTCTTAATCTGGCAAGTATTGAGCGCAACGGCAAGGTCGGCAATCGTCGTGTCCTCTGTCTCTCCGGAACGGTGAGAGGTAACCGCGGTGTATCCCGCCTTATGTGCCATCTTAATCGCTTCCAACGTCTCGGACACAGAGCCGATCTGGTTTAATTTGATCAGAATGGAATTGCCGCAGCCGCCGTCAATTCCCTTTTTCAGCCGCTCGGTATTCGTAACAAACAAGTCGTCACCGACAAGCTGAACCTTGTCTCCAAGCTCCTCCGTGAGCAGCTTCCAGCCCTCCCAATCATCTTCGTCAAGGGCATCCTCGATGGAAATGATCGGATATTTCTCTACCAACTGTTTCCAATGTGCGATCAGCTCTGCAGAGGTGAATTTCGTACCGGCCTTCGGAAGCACATACTCTCCCTTCTTCGCGCCCTTCCATTCACTGCTGGCCGCATCAATCGCAATCATAAAGTCTTTGCCCGGCACATAGCCTGCCTTTTCAACCGCTTTTAAAATATATTCGATCGCTTCTGCATCGCTGGCAAGATCCGGTGCAAAACCGCCCTCATCACCAACCGATGTCGCAAGGCTTTTTTCCTTTAACAGAGATGCCAGGGCATGGAAAACCTCCGAACACCAGCGAAGCGCTTCCTTAAAACTTGCGGCACCGACCGGCATAATCATAAATTCCTGTACGTCCACAGTATTGGCCGCATGAGCCCCGCCATTTAATATATTCATCATCGGAACCGGCAGACGATTGCCAGAAATCCCGCCAAGAAAGCGGTAGAGGGGAATATCCTGTGCGATCGATGCCGCTCTTGCCGCAGCGATAGAAACCGCAAGAATTGCATTTGCGCCCAGCTTGGACTTATCCTTTGTACCGTCTTTCTCTATCATCGCCTTGTCAATCGCATAAATATCGGATGCATCCATTCCTTTGATCGTATCGTTGATCATGGTATTGATGTTATCCACTGCTTTTGTAACGCCTTTTCCGAGATATCTCGCCTTATCACCGTCCCGGAGCTCCAACGCCTCAAACTCTCCCGTGGAAGCACCGCTCGGCGCCGTACCTCTTCCAACGCTCCCGTCCACCAAATAAACCTCGGCCTCCACAGTCGGATTTCCTCTGGAATCCATAATTTCTCTTCCAATCACTTTTTCAATTTGTAAATAATTCATAGTCCACGTCTCCTTTCGCTTGTTTTTCACATATAAGTATATTCAAACCATGGTTAGTTGTCAACAACCCAGATCGGTTTTACTACGACTTTATTCACTGAAATTAACAACAATAGAGCCGATTCCGCTGCTTAAACGCAATGTCTTTGAGGCATCCCTGTTTGTATGGTTGATCTCACTCTGCTTCACGCCGTTGATCGTGATGCTGCCGACACCCGGCTCAATCCGCATATCAAATGTGTTCATCGGCAAAGAGAAATTCATTTCCACCTCACCAACGCCGGATTCCACCTTGATTTCTTCTGCATCAATATTGTCACACTTTAGGTAGCCTGTCCCTGTCGCAATGGAGATCTCCTCTGCCTTCAATCCTGCGATTTCCATATTACCGATACCGTTTTCAATGGACACCTCTTCAAAGACAATACCCTTCGGAAGTTCGATCACCATGCCGCTGTTTTCGCCGTCTACTTTTTCTCCGATCCGAATCCCAAATATTTCTATATCCACGCCGGAATTTTCTATTTTGAGCGTGCTGCCCGACAATCTTACCTCGCTGTATTCTGTCGGACTGCCTAAAGATATATGAATTTTCTCATTTGCGGTCTCTTTGATTATCATTTCACCAATGCCATTTTCAATCGAAAGCTCATCCACTTCATCGGGAGAAAAATAATAATCAGAGGATTGAGAAAAGTGCTCGGCAACTCCCTTGTAGAAATCCTGATGAGCTCCTGCAGCGGATTCGGAAATAGCCGATGAAGCAGATTCTGCCGCTTCTGAAACAGCCTCTGCTCCAATCTGAAAGCCCTTGGCAATACTGCTGATAATCCCCACAATACTGCCGATGACCGCTATGCTAAGAATGACCGCCAACGTAATGGCGAACGCCTTCACACCCTTTTCAAATTCTGTCATTTAATCTCAATTCCTCCGAACATGCACGTCGCATTAATATGAATCACCGCCCTGATGTCTCCTACGGGATTGACTGCTTTGTTGGTCACACCGCCAAAAATCGGAACGCTGCTCACCACAACACGCACATTTTCAGGAACAAGAATATCAATCCCTCCAAATACCGCCGATGCGGTAATTTCAATATTTCCGCTCATAGACGCATTGCGAAGATCCAGACAGGCACCGCCAAAAATGGCGTTCATCGTCGCACCCGTAAAGGTCTCGTTCTGATAGGTTACCTTCCTGGAACCAAAGATAGCCGAAATATCCTTTGCCTTTCCATAATCGCTGCTCCCCGTCGTTCCGGAAAACCCATTCGCATGTGTGTACGTTCCTCCCAAATTATCTTCACTATTATTTTGGAAATCAGTAAAACCACCGTCATTTTCAAAAGGCGGAACCTCTCTTCTGTGACTAGGCCTCAAAATAAAACCAAGGCCGATCGCTACGAGAATAATTGGCAAGATCAAATCGCCCACTGTACTCCATTGTATGAGCTCCTGCTGCATAAGCAGTAATAAAATACCAATCACTAGACCAATCATACTTCCCGAACGCGGACCGTTTTGAATGACAGAAATAGCACAGGGAACAATAATGAACAACGTCCACCAACCATTAAAGAACAAATCAAAATCCCATATATGAAACGCGTTTCCGGCAATTCCGACACCGACTAAAATAAAGGCGATACCCCATAAAACACTTCCTATTTTATTTCTATTATTCATATGAAACTCTCCTTTTAAAAATATATTTTTCATAAAAAAGCTGAATTTTCAGTTGTTTAAATTCATCATATGGTATTTTTCGCTGTTTTCCTAGTTACATTTGTCATTTATAGTTTTATATTTTTCATCAATTTTTATATAATCCCTTTTCATTTTTGTAAAATAGTATTACAATGGTAATACTATCGAATAGGAAAGGAGTTTAGCATATGGCAAAAAAATTAGGTAAATTTCTTGCATTTGCTGCTGTTGCAGGAGCCGCTGCCGCAGGTGTATACTATTATCTGAATAAAAAGGAGGAAAAACCCTGTGACTGCGAAGACGACTTTGATGACGATATAGAAAATTTCTTTGATGATGAGAAAGAAAAGGCCGCATCAAACGCGAATAGGGAATATGTTTCTTTAAACAAATCCACAGCCACTGACTCCGCAAAGGATGCGCTTAAAAACGCAGTGATGGAAACTGCCGCCGAATTAAAAGAAAAAGCTGCGGAAGCGGCGGATGGTGTCGGTCTTGTCAAAGATGCCACTAAGGAAGCTGCCGAATTCGCCTTTAAGGAATTTAAAGAAGATACAGAAGGCAAAACGGATGATGCAAAAGCGTAGTGCCGCTTTGTTTTTCAAAAAGAAAGAATGTGTATAAAATACGCACATTCTTTCTTTTTAGTTATAGGAAAGTTGTTAGCCTCTGCGGCTTTTCATTTCCAATAAAACCTGTTGCTTTAGCTCTCGCGCTTTATCCTTCATACGATTGTTTGCATTCTGTGAAACAAGGATGCCGGAGATCAGTCTGGAAGCGATATCGTATCTTTCAAATTTAGTTGCCGTAACCGCAATCAGATAATCTACCGTCATTTCATCCATGCCGCACATCGGAAAATTCTCTGTCTGTCGAGCAGAAATAAAGCCCTCCATCGCATTCTCCAAAAGCTCCCGCTCATCCTTCTGCATTTGAGACATCATTTCATCGTAATCCAATGCCCCCGGATCGCAGGCTTCCATCTTACCGCGCATCAGCCATGCCATTTTCAAACAGATATATGCCTTCTCGCTCGCTCTTGCACGCTTTACAACCGAGTTGGCAAGCGCAAGCTGGTAACGTTCGATTGCATCGTCATAGCTATATTCTTCCTTCTGTGCAAAGGATTTGAAGTTCTTTGAGATGTTCTCCTTGATGAGTTTGGCCTGCGGCGAAGTAATTGACTTAAAGTACCTTGAAATTGCCGCATAACCACAATGAGGACAAGCGATGACATCATATTTGAGTGGATCGATTTTCTCATATTTCGGACGCAAATCCGTATCAGTCCCAAGAAGCTTCGCCTTTCCTGCCTTGATTGTTCGTACCTTAAATTCGCGATCACAAACAGGACAAGTATAGGTCTTGTCAAATAGAAAATCCGACTCCGCTATTTCTTTTGCAGGCGCCTTCTGCTGACCCATCGATCCTGATTCCTCTTTTTCGAAAAGTTCCGCATTCTCCAACTTACCAAGTCCCATGTTTCCTAATCCCGACAAAATTCCCATGTTTCCTATCCTCCTGTGCATTCTATTGTTGCATGATTCATCTGTTCTGTATCGGCAGTTTAAATGAGCTTTTTAAAGATACAATTCTATTGAAAACAAGCGCCTCGGGTCTGGAATCCTTTGCATCGACGCTGAAAAATCCCTGCCGCACAAACTGAAAGCTGTCGTAAGCTTTTGCGGCTTCAAAATTGGGTTCCAAATAACAGTCCTTTAAAACAGTGATCGAATTTGGATTCAAATTCAGACTGTTATCAGCATTATAAACACCCTTTTCCTCATCAATCAAATTTTCATAAAGGCGTACCTCTGCTTGTATCGCATGCGGTGCGCTCACCCAATGGATGGTACCCTTTACCTTACGCTCCACAAACCCGCCGCCTGATCTTGTCGCCGGATCGTACGTACAGTGAACTGTCGTGACCTTTCCATTTTTGTCCTTTTCAAAGCTTGTACAGGTCACAAAATATGCGTTCATCAAGCGAACCTCATTGCCGGGAAATAAGCGAAAATATTTCTTCGGCGGCTCCTCCATAAAGTCCTCACGCTCAATATACAGCTCCTTTGAGAAAGGGACCTTTCTCGTCCCAAGCGTTTCATTTTCCATATTGTTCTGTACTTCAAAGTATTCTGTTTCATTTTCCGGATAATTGTCAATTACAAGCCTGATCGGATCTAATATCGCCATCATACGCGGACGCTTCATCTTCAAATCTTCTCTGATGCAGTATTCCAGCATGGCATAGTCCACAGAGGACTGACTTTTGGAAATGCCGCATAAATCTACAAACATTTTGATGGATTCGGGCGTAAAGCCCCGCCGCCTGAGTGCTGCAATCGAAACAAGGCGTGGATCATCCCAGCCGTCTACCACACCATCCTCTACCAGCTTTTTGATGTATCGCTTTCCCGTCACGACATTAGTCAGATACAGCTTCGCAAATTCGATCTGCTTTGGCGGAAACGGATACTCAAGCTCCTGCACCACCCAATCGTAAAGCGGGCGGTGATCTTCAAACTCCAGCGTACAGATTGAGTGGGTAACGCCCTCAATCGCATCCTCAATCGGATGGGCAAAGTCGTACATCGGATAAATACACCACTGATCGCCCGTATTATGGTGGGACATGTGCGCAACACGGTAAATGACTGGGTCACGCATATTGATGTTCGCAGATGCCATATCTATTTTGGCACGCAGCACCTTTTCACCGTCCTGATATAATCCATGCTTCATATCTTCAAATAACTGCAGATTTTCCTCGACACTCCTGCCGCGATAAGGGCTGTCCTTGCCCGGCGTCTCAAAACTGCCGCGATATTCCCTGATTTCGTCCGCCGTCAAATCGCAGACAAATGCCTTACCCTTTTTAATCAGCTTAACCGCCGCCTCATACATCTGCCCAAAATAATCGGATGCAAAAAACAGTCTGTCCTCCCAATCGGCACCCAGCCAAGCCACGTCAGCCTGAATCGATTCTACAAATTCTATTTTTTCCTTTGTGGGGTTTGTATCATCAAAACGAAGATTGAATTTACCGCCATACTGCTGTGTCAAACCATAGTTTAAAAGAATTGATTTTGCATGTCCAATGTGCAGATAGCCGTTTGGTTCCGGGGGGAACCTCGTACAAATCGTCTGATACTTTCCTTCCTCTAAATCCTTATCTATTATTTGTTCAATAAAATTTCTTGAAATGACTTCCTTTTCATCCATTGTCACATTCTCCCAAAATATTGCTTCTCTTTTTGTCTATTATGATTTATTATACTTGCTATTATGATTTTTAGCAAGGTCTGCCCCGTCTTTTTATTATACAAAGACGCAATCGCATACTTTTATCACCCGATTTTATGACAAATGTAAATTACATTTTGAAATCGGTTCTATTATGATAAAAGAAAGTCTTTTTTAGGAGGAATTGAGTATGATATGTCCAAAATGCGGAAGTAATATGGTTGTGTGCAACACCTCAAGCGAGACGACGACCGATACGAAAACGAAGGGCTTTGGCTGGATCAAGGCGTGCCTCGGATATCTTTTATTTAATGTTCCCGGC
>CAZBRY010000048.1:0-2434 GCA_964494285.1 uncultured Lachnospiraceae bacterium | reverse complement strand
TGCGGTCTTTGCGGGATGGGAAAGGGTAAATCCAGAACGACGACAACCACACGCACTGTTCACACATGCCGTTCATGCGGATACCGGTTTTAGGGAATCATCGAGGAGGAACACTTTATGTCAATCAAACAACGGCTGCTGTGGCTGTTGCGCACAGCGGGTAATTATAGCGGCTGCCATCAACTTCCGGAGCGCAGCTTTTTTTATAAAGGAAAGCAGTTTCCCGTCTGCGCGAGATGCACCGGCGTCTCGATCGGTCAACTGCTTTCCGTTATGTTCAATATCCGGTTTGCTTCCGTATCCCCCACACTTTCCGCCCTCTCGCTCTCCTGCATGGGAGCGGACTGGCTGATTCAGGAGATCGGAATCAAGGAATCCACCAACCGGCGCCGTCTGCTGACGGGCATGTTAGGTGGATTCGGATTATTTAACCTGTATTTTATTTTTTTTCGAAAGCTATCTTCCTACATTATACGCTCTCAATGACGACGCCATGGGCAATTCCCGGTACGGAGTTCCCTTCATTAAAGCTGACTGTGGATAACAGCGCGCCTGTCGGAACGAATAAAACCCGTTTCCACGTGCCTTTCTGAAGCTGTTTCAGAATATAGGCACTCAGCACGACTGCCGAGCATCCACAGCCACTACCGCCCGCATGGGTATCTTGACTTTTTTGGTCAAATATTTCAATGCCACAATCCATATGGCGTTCCGAAATATCCACTCCTTTTTCCTTCAGTAATTCTATTAACAGCGTCTGACCTACCGTTCCGAGGTCTCCGGTAATAATCTTGTCATAATCCTTTGGCGTTCTGCCAAAATCGTTTAAATGCTGATAAATCAGGTCGCAGGCCGCAGGCGCCATTGTCGCGCCCATATTCATGGAGTCCTTCACACCGTAATCAATGATCCTTCCCGGTGTAAAGCCTGTAATTTTTGCCTTTGACAGCAGCGTCTTTTCCTCTGATAAAATAAATGCGCCGCTTCCCGTCACTGTCCAAGATGCCGACAGTGGGCGCTGGCTGCCGTATTGCATCGGATAACGAAACTGTTTTTCCGCACTTGCAAAATGGCTCGACGTCAGGCAGAGCACCCGCTCGGCGAAGCCGCCGGCAACTGCCATCGAACCAAGTCCCAATGACTCTCCGCATGTAGAGCATGCGCCGTACAATCCCAGCAGCGGAATATTCAAATCGGCCAGTCCAAATGAGGTTGCAATCAATTGACCGAGCAAGTCGCCCGCAAAGACATAGCGGATATAGTCCGGCTTTAAAGATGCCTTTCCGATCGCAAGAGAGGCCGCCTCCTTTTGTAATGTACTTTCTGCTTCTTCCCATGATTCACAGCCGAACATCGCATCGTCGCAGATCATGTCAAACATAGTTCCAAGCGGTCCTTCGCCTTCTTTCTTTCCGACTATGGACGCGCTGCTGATAATATATACTGGATTTTCAAAGCAGACGCTCTGCTTTCCCGCCATCTGTGCCATTTTTATCCCATCCTGTTTTATTTTATGATTGATCCTTTATTGACTCATTCTTTTATTAACTCTTTCTACCACCAGCCTGCCACTTTGCCGCACCAGTAAATCAGTCCAAGCACCCAACTCGTAAAAATGCCATATAGGATAACCGGTCCCGCAATTGTGAATACTTTTGCACCGACGCCGAATACTTGTCCCTCCTTTTTAAATTCTAAAGCAGCCGCCGCAATCGAGTTCGCGAACCCGGTAATCGGCACAAGAATGCCGGCACCCGCAAATTTAGCAATGCTGGGATATAGATTCAAGCCTGTCAAAAGTGCGCTGAGCAGCACCAGCAGCATCGAACACCATGAACCTGCGGTTTCCTTGTCCAGCCCTCTTGATGCCGCGAAATTCAGTATCCATTCACCCAGCATACAGATGAGCCCGCCTGCCACAAACGCCTGCAGCAGCACTTGCCACATGGCATGCGTTGGCGTAACGGTCTTGATTTGTTTCTCATAATTTTCAATTGTCTCCTGTGAGACGTTTTTGTTTCCCCGCTGACTCATTTTTCCTTTCCCTCTCCTGTTTTTTTCATTTTGTTTCTCTATTCAAAGTATTTACATAATTAAAAGAATTATGCGGCATTTTCAAATGCCGTCCAAAGCCAACGACCGTCTATTGCAAACGTGCATAAATCAATGAGCCCAGCAGCTTTCCGAATGCCATGCTGAGAATAACTGCCTTGATGCCAAACGTCAGATTTGTCCGTCTTGCAAAAATCGGGATCGTATCCAGAAGCTCCGCAATCGCAAGAGCCAGACAGCCAACAAAAATACCCGTAAACAGCCCAAAGAATGACAACAGCCCTTTTCCGAGCCCTTCCGACCACGACGAGAACGACAGACCCGCTCGTTCGCACAAAGCTGCAAGTGTTTCCTGCATGTGTGACAGAAATACATCTATTCT
>CAZBRY010000047.1:6840-13245 GCA_964494285.1 uncultured Lachnospiraceae bacterium | reverse complement strand
TTTCTGTCGAATTTGTCTCTTTAGAAACAGTTTGACTGCCGACGGTATTCGGTGAGGGCTGACGAATACTTTGATCGCCACCAATACTGTCTGAATTCTCCCGATTGCTGATCGTTCCCATTGGAGCCATGTTGGGATACTGCTCTTTCAGTTCATTGATAAACTGGATATAGCGAATATCGGAAGCTTTCTTATTTAAAAGCATATCGGTCGCAAGTGCACTAGCAACAAGCTGCTGCTGCGACGGATTCAAAATAGCCATTGTCAGCCCTGCCTGGATTGCCATCGTTAAAAAGCTACTGTTGACATTAGATCGTTCGGGAAGCCCAAAGGAAATATTGGACAAACCTACGATAGTAGGAAGAAAAAGCTCCTCCTTACAATAGCGAATTGTTTCCGCAGTTTCTATTGCCGCAAGCTTATTTGCGCCGACTGTCGCCACCAGACCGTCCACAACAATGTCGTTGTTACTGATTCCAAGCTCTTTTGCACGTTCTAAAATATTATGTATAATTTCCTTCTTTTCCGCCAGTGATTCAGGAAGTCCCTCATCAGAAAGGGGAAGCAGAATGAACATCGCACCATATTTTTTGGCAATTGGCATTAAGTGGTCAAGTTTTCCCTTTTCACCGGAGATTGAATTAATCAGGGCACGTCCGGGATAATGTCTAAGTGCTTGCTCAATCACATCAACATGGCTGGAATCGATGACAAGCGGAAGACGCACGTTTGTCGTAATTTCTTCAATTGCCTTTCGCATCGTAACTTTTTCATCGATGCCGCTCATGCCCATATTAACGTCAAGAAACGACGCTCCCTTTTCCTCCTGTTCGAGTGCAAATTCATTGACAAGCTCAAAACTGCCTTTCCTGAGCTCCTCCTGAAGCTTTTTTTTGCCGGTCGGGTTGATCCGTTCTCCGACAATCATGAAGGGAGAGTCCAGATTAAACATTACCGTTTGCTTTTCAGACGAGAGATAACGCATCGTGTCCGGCACGATAGATCTGTTTGGCATTAATGCTTTCGTTTTTTCATATAAAGCCTTAATATGCGAGGGAGTCGTACCACAGCACCCGCCGATAATCGACGCACCCGCCTCAATAATCGGGAGCATTTCTTCGGCAAACAACTCCGGTGTCATATCATAGACTGTACTGCCATCCTCAGCCAATCGCGGCAAACCTGCATTGGGCTTTGCTACAATCGGAATCCGCCCAAGCTCCGCCATTTTCTTGATATTTACAAGCATTTTATCGGGTCCCGTAGAGCAATTCGTGCCAACTGCGTCCGCTCCAAGGCTTTGTAAAACGGCCATTGCGGTCATCGCGTCCGTACCGTAAAGCGTACGTCCGTCGCTTTCATAGGTCAGAGAAGCAATAACAGGTAAATCGCATTGTTCCTTTACGGCAAGTAATGCGGCTCGCGTTTCCTGAAGGCTCATCATTGTTTCAATGAAAATCAAATCCACGCCGGCATCGGTCAGGTAGATCAACTGCTCCTTATAAATATCGACAAGTTCCTCAAAATCAAGAGTTCCCATTGGCGTTAGCTGCTGTCCCGTCATCGTAATATCGGCGGCAACAAAAGCAACTGCCTCAGGATACTTTTCTTTATGCCGTCTGACAGCTGTCATCGATAATTCGACAAGTCCTCTGTTGATTTCTTCCAAGCTATCCGCAATCCCATATTCGGCAAGTTTAATGCGATTAGACGTAAAGGTCGGAGCAAGCAGGATGTTCGTCCCTGCCAAAAGATATTCCTCCTGCAGACCAATCAATATCTCGGGATTGTCCAAAATCCAAAGCTCCGGACAAACACCGGAAGGCATGCCCCTTTTCACAAGAACCGAACCTGTCGCGCCGTCCAGATAAATAATCTTTTCACTCAGTTGTTTGAATTCATTTTTTGTCATTCTGTATTATTCCTGTCTTTGAAACAATTCGCCTATATAGAATAATTCTATTAATAACATACAGTATATAGAAATATCCTTTATTTATCAAGCAATTTCTTACGGCCCAAGGTGAATGATCCTTAGATGCGTGACTTGCCTTGACAGAAATTAAAAGTCAGAGTAATATATGCGCATACCATGATTGATATAAATGTATCTCAGGAAAAGAAATGGAAATTTGTACCTTAACAGAGACGGAAGGAAACTAACTATGGAGAAAAACCCTTTAATTCTTGGCGAATTGATTGCCAGAGTTCCGATTGTTCAAGGAGGTATGGGCGTAGGCGTCAGTTTATCCGGCCTTGCCGGAGCTGTTGCTGCTGCCGGTGGGATCGGCATTATCTCAACCGCTCAAATAGGCTACTTAGATGAGGAATTCGAAAAGTTTCCGATCGAAACGAACTTAAGGGTAATCGGAGAACAAGTAAAAAAGGCGAGAGCCCTTGCAAACGGTGGAATCATAGGGGTTAATATTATGGTTGCTACTAGAAATTACGAAAATTATGTGTATGCCGCCGTAAATGCGGGTGTTGATCTGATTATTTCGGGTGCCGGTCTTCCAACCGCCTTACCTTCTCTCGTAGAAAATTCAAATACAAAAATTGCGCCAATTGTCTCTTCTTTAAAAGCAGCCAGTCTCATCTGCAGGATGTGGGACAAGAAATATAAAAGAACACCGGATATGGTAGTAATTGAAGGTCCAAAGGCGGGCGGGCACCTTGGCTTTTTGGCAGAAGATTTAGAGCGGATAGAGGAACTGGACTTTGATAAGGAAATTATAAGCATAATTAATTTTGTAAGGGAGTTCGGGGAAGAAAGACACAAAAAAATCCCTGTAGTTGTCGCCGGAGGAATTTATGACAAAGAAGACATGGAGCATTATATAGAGCTTGGTGCCGACGGAGTGCAAATTGCCACAAGATTTGTCACGACATATGAATGTGATGCGGACATTAAGTATAAAATGACCTATATAAATGCTAAAAAAGAGGATATCAGGATTGTAAAAAGCCCCGTAGGAATGCCTGGCAGAGCAATTTGGAATGATTTTATTGAAAATACTTTAAAAGGTTCGGTTCCTGTTAAAAAGTGCTATCAATGCTTATCCCACTGTAATGCGAGAGATATTCCTTATTGCATTACAAGTGCATTAATCAATGCGGCGAAAGGGGATGTGGATCACGCGCTTCTGTTCTGCGGAGAAAATGCATATAAGGCCACAAAGTTAGAGCATGTGGAGGATATTATTAATGAGCTGATGGCTTAGCCCATGGAGAAATGAACAAAAAAGAGAACAAAAAAGAACCACCTATTTTACGGAGTGGTTCTTTTTTTAGCCTTATACAATTTATGAATTACTTCTGGAATATTAGTATCCATTATTCGGAATTTCTTAGAACATACCTTCCGTCGCCGCCATCTCGATCGATACAGCCACGGCTACGGTCATCCCGACCATCGGGTTGTTGCCGGCGCCAATCAGCCCCATCATTTCCACGTGAGCCGGTACGGAGGAGGAACCTGCAAACTGTGCGTCCGAGTGCATACGTCCCATCGTATCTGTCATTCCGTAGGAAGCAGGACCTGCAGCCATATTATCCGGGTGAAGGGTACGTCCGGTGCCGCCGCCCGATGCTACGGAAAAGTATTTTTTACTCTGTTCATTGCATTCCTTCTTATAAGTACCTGCTACCGGATGCTGGAATCTTGTAGGATTGGTAGAGTTTCCGGTGATGGAAACATCTACACCTTCCTTATGCATGATGGCAACACCTTCGCATACATCGTTTGCACCATAGCAGTTTACTTTTGCGCGAAGTCCTTCGGAATAAGACTTTTTGTAGATTTCCTTTACTGTGTTTGTATATGGATCATATTCTGTCTCTACAAAAGTAAAGCCATTGATTCTCGAAATAACCTGTGCGGCATCCTTACCAAGGCCGTTTAAGATGACGCGAAGTGGCTTCTTGCGAACCTTGTTTGCTTTTTCGGCAATGCCGATTGCTCCCTCTGCTGCTGCAAAGGATTCATGTCCTGCAAGGAATGCGAAGCATTCAGTTTCTTCTTCCAAGAGCATCTTTCCAAGATTACCGTGTCCAAGACCTACCTGGCGAGTATCTGCTACAGAACCAGGAATACAGAAGGACTGAAGTCCCTCCCCGATTGCCGCAGCCGCGTCCGCTGCTCTTCTGCAATCCTTCTTGATCGCAATCGCTGCACCGACTATGTAAGCCCAACATGCATTTTCGAAACAAATCGGCTGAATGCCCTTCACCATATCATATACATTTAGACCAGCATCCTTTGTAATTTTTTCAGCTTCTTCAAGAGAAGTGATTCCATTACTATTTAATACGGAATTAATTTTGTCAATTCTTCTTTCATATGATTCAAATAAAGCCATTATAGTTGTCCTCCTCTTCTCTTATTTTACTTCTTTATCTGTTCTTGGGTCGATGATCTTAACGGCATCAGCCACACGTCCGTACTGACCGCATGCCTTCTCATATGCCGTATTCGGGTCGTCGCCTTTCTTGATGAAATCTGTCATCTTACCAAGACTTACAAATTTGTAGCCGATGATCTGATCTTCCGCATCCAAGGCGATACCCGTCACATACCCCTCTGCCATTTCCAAATAACGAGGTCCCTTTGCAAGCGTGCCGTACATCGTACCTACTTGAGAACGAAGTCCTTTGCCCAAATCCTCAAGACCGGCACCAATCGCAAGTCCATCCTCTGAAAATGCGGACTGAGAACGTCCGTAAACGATCTGTAAGAACAATTCTCTCATTGCGGTATTGATCGCGTCGCATACAAGATCCGTATTCAGTGCTTCCAAAACCGTTCTGCCCGGAAGAATTTCAGCTGCCATCGCAGCGGAATGAGTCATACCGGAACATCCGATTGTCTCTATCAGGGCTTCCTGAATAATACCCTCTTTAATGTTCAGTGACAGCTTGCAGGCCCCCTGTTGCGGTGCACACCAGCCAACGCCGTGTGTAAATCCGGAAATATCCTTTACTTCCTTTGCCTTTACCCACTTTGCTTCTTCCGGAATAGGTGCGCAGCCATGGTTCACGCCTTGTGCAACCGGACACATTTCTTCAACTTCTTTAGAATAAATCATGTGAAAACTCCTTTCAAAATAAGATATATTTATATTGATCATCAATATACATCATAGCCATTACATATTCTCTCATAAAGCGACAGAAAAATCTAGTCGTTTTTGCACTTTTTTCTATCACTCTTTCCTACATATTCGGGTCATAAGTCGTGCACCCATTTTTCCCGTGGTTTTTCGTAACATAAAGCGCCTTATCTGCGTTTTCATATAATTCCTGAAAACTATTCCCATGCGCTCCGGAAAAAGCAATTCCCATGCTGGCTGTTACCGTAATGGCGCCGGTATCTCTCGGATAGCTCATTGTCAAAAGCCGGTTGAGCTTGTAGCCGAGCATCTGCGCATTTTTTATTTCACTGACATCGCGCATGAAAACAATAAACTCATCGCCGCCAATGCGCCCGATAATGTCCCGCCCCTTAAAATTTGAACGGATATTTGCAGCCGCCTCAACAAGAACCTCGTCACCTGTCGCATGACCGAGATTATCGTTAATTGATTTGAAATTATCCAAATCTACCATCAACAACGCGTTAATCATATTTTTCGCGTCAATATCCTGCAGAGCAGCTTCAATCATTTCCTTTGTTGTACCTTTGTTATACAATCCAGTAAGCGGATCACGCTCTGCTCTCGCTTCGATATCCAGTTCCTTTAATTTCTTTTCATGAATATCAATAATTCGCCCGACGGCACGCGTCACGTAGCCCTCCGTACCAAGAATGCTGGCAAAGTTTACCCGATACCATCTGACATCCCTGTCAAAAAAGGAAGCTCGTATATCGATTGCCTCCCGTTGCGGTTTTTTCAGGATACTGGAAAACATCTCGCGGTACAGTTCACGATCCTCTTCATCAATATTCTCGTACAAGTTTTTTTGCACATAATCCGTAATCATAATATCATTTCCGCCAATACTTTTGGCAGGTTTAATAACAAACACGTCCGTCTTTGCGTTATAGTCAAATATCATTTCCCCTTCCGCTTCTGACAAGAGGTGCAGTCTCTCCGCCTGTTCGGCAAGCTCAATTTCTATGTTCTTTCGCTCGGTTGCATCTAAAATAACCGCTGTGATCAGGCTGCTCTTTCTGCTTCTGGAAAGCAAATTTCCCCTCACCTGTAGCCAACGAACGCTGCCTTCCTTTGTGACCGTTTTAAATTCAATTTCGACCCATCCGTCATCCTTGAGCACATCAGTAATTCCCTGATGAAATACTTCCAAATCCTCAAAGATAATGTTAGATTCGATGTCCTTTAAAAATAGGGAGCATTCCTCTTTTGTATAGCCAAGCATCCGATAGAACCCATTGTTTAGAAAAACAGG
>CAZBRY010000047.1:0-6830 GCA_964494285.1 uncultured Lachnospiraceae bacterium | reverse complement strand
TACGCCGATTCCTACAAGCGTGTTTTCAATTACCGTTCCAATTTCATCCCCAATGCCATCCACCTTTAGCATTCCCATCATTCATTGTTCTCCTTGTAGTTTAATAAAATCCGACCTATTGTTTCGTTACCACTTCTCCTGATTTTTTATAAATAGAGCGTTCGGCGACACATCCCCTTACAGGCGTGCACGGATAGATATAAGTACTCCTGCCGATAACCGTTCCCGGATTCAACACCGAATTACAACCAACCTCCACCTGATCTCCGAGCATTGCGCCAAACTTTTTCAGCCCTGTCTCAATTTGTTCCTCTCCGTTTTTTACAACAACGAGCGTCTTGTCCGATTTCACATTGGAGGTAATGGAACCCGCACCCATATGTGCCTTAAATCCGAGGATAGAATCGCCGACATAGTTATAGTGCGGCACCTGCACTTTGTTAAACAAGATAACATTCTTAAGCTCCGTTGAATTCCCGACAACGGCGCCTTCTCCGACGATCGCGTTTCCTCTGATAAAGGCGCAGTGCCTAACCTCCGCCTCTTTTCCGATGATGGTAGGTCCGTTAATGGAAGCGCTCGGGGCTACCTTCGCACTTTTGGCAATCCAGACATTTTCCCCGCGTTTTTCGTATTCCTCCTCGCTGAGTTTGCCCCCAAGCTCCACAATAAAGGTACTGATTTTAGAAAGAGCCTCCCACGGATAAGTAAGCTGCGCAAGAAATTCCCCTGCAATCGATTCTTGTAAATCATACATATTGCTGATTTTAAATTGTTCCATCGTTTTTCTCCTCGATTCTATTTTGCAGACTCTATTATAAAAAAATCATTTCAAGCTGTTTGTGTTTGATTTTTTTGCGCCGGGTTTCGTTTGCCCCGATGGGGTTACAGCTTTATAGTTTTGAGCAGTTTTTGCAAACATTCTACGCAGAGAAGACTGGTTGTTCAGCTCTCGTACTGCATTCGTACGTCTTGCCACATAGTCGTTGAGCTTTTTCATGTAGACCTCCGAAGTGATTTCCCCCTCGGAAACCTGTGTCAGTCCTTTCTCCCAGCTTGCGGTCAGCTTCGGATCCAAAAGCGGACGGATCGCCGCATCTACCACATCATAAATCATTTCTCCAAGCAAAGCAGGAGTGATAATCTGGGTTTTTTTATTCAACATCAGATATTGATTGGCAACAAGTTTCTTTAGTATTTCTGCTCTTGTAGCAGACGTCCCAATACCGCTGCCTTTGATTTGTGCACGCAGCTCCTCGTCCTCAATAAGCTGCCCGGCATTTTCCATTGCGAGGATGATTGAACCGGAGGTATAGCGCTTCGGCGGTGAGGTCTCGCCCTCCTTTAACTCGATTCCGCTTACGATAAAAGCGTCGCCTTTTTTCAGCACGCCCAGCTTTTTAAAAAATTCTTCATCGCACCTTACTTCCTCTTCCTCGCCGCTCTTATCTTTTTCCTCCCCCGCAGTTTCCTCTGATACAGACTCCGTCGTATTTATACTGTCCTGTTTGTTTTTTGCAAATGAAAAGCGGCTTACCTTTAAATAACCTTCTTCAACGAGCACCTTAAAGTTTGCAAAAAAGCTTTCCTGTTCAATCTTTGCCGTAATCCCCGTTTTCTGGTAAATTGCAGGAGGATAAAAAATGCTTAAAAACCGTCTGACAATAATTTCATAGACCTGCTCAGAACGAACAGGAAGCCCTTTTAAGGCATCCACCCCTTGACCAGTTGGAATAATCGCATAATGATCCGTAATCTGCTTGTCATTGACATAACGGGTTTTTGCGATCATCCGATAAGCGGTTCCCTGCAATATCTCCTCCGCAAACGCGGCAGTTTTTTCGTAGCGCTTCAAACCGCTAATGTTTTTATCGATTTCCTTTGCTACCGCTGTAGAAAGCACGCGGGCATCCGTTCGCGGATAAGTCACAAGCTTTCGCTCATAAAGCTCTTGAATGATGCGCAGCGTCTCGTCCGGACTGATTTTAAAATATTTGGAGCAGTCGTTTTGTAATTCCGCAAGGTTATATAGCAGTGGTGCGTTTTTTTTCTCTTTTTTCTTTTCCAACTTTTCAAGGATCGCACGCCCTTGGGAAGCTTCTGATAGCTCCGTTGCAAAGGTCTGCGCATCCTCTTTGTTTTTGAATCCATTTTCCTTATAAAGAAGCGTTGAACCAAAGTATCGAGAGCCTTCAACGGCTCTCCATTCCGCGCTGAAATCCCCGCTCTCGTCATTCGGTTTCATAGATGCTAAAATTCGGTAAAACGGCGTCTTAATAAATTCCCTGATTTCCCGCTCTCGCTTGACTACCATTCCAAGTACACACGTCATAACCCGCCCCACTGAAATTACGGCATATTTCATATTCAGGAAATTGGATACCACATCTCCGTATTTTAATGTAAGTGCACGGGAAAAGTTGATTCCCATCAAATAATCTTCCTTGGCACGCAGATAGGCCGCCTCCGAAAGGTTGTCATAGGAGGATAAATCCTTTGCATCCTTGATCCCACGACGAATTTCCTCCTCCGTCTGGGAATCAATCCAAACGCGTTTGCGATTTTTTCCGATAACATGAGCCTGCTGTTCTACGAGGCGATAAATATACTCTCCTTCTCGTCCAGAGTCCGTACACACGTAAATCGTATCGACATCCGCGCGGTTCAAAAGGCGGCTTACGATCTGAAACTGCTTTGCCGCAGAGGGGATCACCTCATATAAATAAGTTTCCGGCAAAAATGGAAGCGTCGTAAAGCTCCATTTTTTGTATTTGCTGTCATAGGCATCCGGATAACTCATCGTCACAAGATGCCCGATGCACCATGTGACAATTGTATTCTCCGATTCCAGATAACCATCATATTTCTTCGCATTGATTTTCAAGGCATTTGCAAATTCCCTCGCAACGCTTGGCTTCTCAGCGATAAAAACTGTTTTTCCCATAGCCTATCCTGTTCTTTTACTAACTTCAGCCGGTCATCCCGAAATAGATCCCAAATAACCGGCTGTTTTTGTTTCATGAGTTGCCTAAAGTATCTTCCCAAGAAAATTTTTCAATCGTTCATTCTGCGGATGTCCAAAAAAATCTTCGGGAGAATTTTCCTCGAGAATTTCGCCGTCCGCCATAAACAGCACTCGGTTTGCGACTTCTTTGGCAAAGCCCATCTCATGAGTGACAACAATCATCGTCATTTTATCGTTTGCAAGTTCACGCATGACCTGCAGCACTTCCCCGACCATTTCTGGGTCGAGCGCGGAAGTGGGCTCGTCAAACAGCATGACATCCGGATTCATGCATAGCGAACGCACAATGGCAATTCTCTGCTTTTGACCGCCGGAAAGCTGGCTCGGGTAGGCTTGTGCGCGCTCATATAAACCAACACGCTTTAAAAGTTCGACCGCCGTTTCCTCTGCTTGTTCCTTTGATTTCTTCTGTAGCTTCATCGGGCCGATCGTCAAGTTTCTCATAACGGTCATGTGAGGAAATAAATTAAACTGCTGAAAAACCATTCCCATCTTCTGCCGCTGTAAATCGATGTTGCTTTTTGGATTACAGATATCGGCATCCTCAAAAAAAATCTGGCCGCCGGTCGGCTCCTCCAACCTGTTGATACAGCGCAAAAAGGTGCTTTTTCCGGAACCGGAGGGACCTACCACAAACGCGACATCTCCTTTGTAAAAATCCACCGTAATATTAGAGAGCGCAACAATTTCATCAAACTGCTTTTTTAGATTCCGAACCTGTATCAAAGGCTTGCGATATAACTCAGTGGTCACTGTTTCTCAGCCTCCTCTCTAGATTCTTAATCAATTTATCAAAAATAATTACCAGTATCAGGTAGATCGCCGCAGCCATCATCAGTGGCATAAATGCGGAATAAGTTTGGCTTCTGATAATATCCGCGCCCTTTGTCAGATCCTGCATTGCAATGTAGCCTGCGACGGATGTTTCCTTTAACAACACAATAAACTCGTTTCCAAGCGCCGGCAGAACATTTTTAAATGCCTGCGGAAGAATAAAATAAACCATTGTCTGAAAATAGCTAAATCCTAGGCTTCTGCCGGCTTCAAACTGTCCATTGTCGATCGACATAATGCCGCTTCGAATAATTTCCGCTACATAAGCGCCTGAATTAACGCCAAATGCGATAACGGCAACAAATATCTTGCTGACATTGACCGAGGCGAAAATAACAAAATAGGTAATCAAAAGTTGCAATACGATCGGAGTACCGCGGATGACCGTTAAATATAAGTTGCAAATGGCATTCAACAGCTTCATTCGCCCTGTTTTATCATAAGTAGAGCGGGTGATCGCAACAAAAAAACCCAACAGAATACCAATCAGCACCGCAAGCGATGTCACCAACAGCGTATTTCCGAGACCGGTGAGAATGTATTCGTAACGGTTGTCCTTTATGAAATTTTGATAAAACGAATCTGCAAAACTTTTCATGTCTGACATCCCATTCTATTACTTATTCGGCCGAAATATATTTATCAATGATTTCCTGAAGCTTTCCGGATTCCTGTAGCTTTGCAAGAGAAGCATTGACCTTGTCAAGCAGTTCCGTGTTATCTTTTGCAATTGCAATCGCATAATCCTCAATGGTAAACGCCTCATCAAGAAGAACAAGCGACTCTCCTTGGCTGACAAACACCTTCGCCGGTTCTCTGTCAATAATGACCGCATCAATCTTGTTTTGCATAAGTGCCTGAATTGCCTCAAACCCCTTGCTATAACGCTCAATTACAGCGTCCTCAATATCCCCTGCATAAATGTCGCCGGTCGTACCAAGCTGTACACCAATGGATTTTCCTTCCAGATCATCCGGACCTGTAATTTCGCTTCCTTCATTTACAATGATAACCTGTGCGGATTGTGTGTAAGGATCTGAAAAATTAACATTCACGAGCCGATCCTCGGTAACCGTCAATCCTGCAACACCAATATCAGCCTTGCCGGACTGTATTGCGGCGATAATGGAGTCAAAAGCCATGTCCTCAATCTGAAGTTCCAACCCTAAATCATCCGCAATCGCCTGTGCGATTTGGACATCAATTCCTACGATTTTATCCCCTTCATAATACTCATATGGCTGAAAGGTCGCTTCTGTTGCCATGACAAGCTTATCCGAAGCAACTGCTTTCCCACACGCTGTCAATGCAAACAGGCACATTACCCCCAACAAAATTGTTACTAATTTCTTCATAATGATTCCCTCCACTTATTTAATTTTCTATTATGAAACATTTTTAAATCTATCATTTTTTATTACTATTGTCAATGTAAAGCGGCTATAATTGGGCGGCATCAATTAGGTGAAGTGTCTTTTTTTTCCTTGCTTCCATTGCGAGTATTTCATCAAAGCCACCGATGGAAAATAAATAATGATCCTCCGCTTGCAGTCTTGCCTGCTTTGCATAGGAAAGCATCTGTTCATAATCCGCAAAGGTCAACCGATCCCGTTCCCAGACACAAAAACCGAGCAACGTGCGGCCCTCCTCATTTCGTGCAACAATATCAATCGTGCCTGATTTGCCAAACCAGCTTCCGATTTGCGTAAATTTAAAATCCAGTCTCTCTTCCTGGTTCATCATGCATAAATACTCCGCACAGACCTTCACAAAATATTCCGCCGTATATGCCTGAAAGGACAACTCAATATATTTGCGATAAAACCGCTCGGGACTCATCACCTGCAACTTGGAGAGGCGGGGGAATACATACCGGTACCAAAAATGAACAAAGTGATCGCAAATACGATAAATTCCTTTTTGGACCTGATCCCTGCCTTCGGAATCCACCGATGTGACTTTTTCTACAAGAGAATATTCTATGAGGTTTTTTAAATAGACACTGATTTTCGCCCGGTCAAAACCGGTATGTACATGCAATTCGTTGAGTTTCCGTTTGCCGGATGCAAGCGCCAGCAAAATAGTATTGTATACTGCGGGCTCTCGCAGCTCCTCCGGCAGTAAATGCATGCCCTCTTCGTACAAATAGGAACCTTTTTTTAATGGACCACCACATATATTTTCACTCACAGTTTTTGTATGATCCCAATATTCCCATAGTCCCGGAAATTCTCCAATCACAGCATATGTCTCCACACGGCTGCGCAAGGGATAATCCCTATTGCTTTTTGCAAGCTCCGATAATCTTAATCCCTGGATTTTTAGCAGTCCTTCAATTTCATAAGCGGTTTCCTTAAGACTCCCCACCATGGAATTTTCCACCCAATAAACAGAGGAAGAACATAAAAGAAATAAAACAGGATGAGCCGCTCCTTTTCCATGAACGATTCTCACAAGCTCCTTCATGAAGGAAGCGTTCTGCCTTACAATCTGTTGGAACTCATCGATAATGACAACTTTCTTTTCCGTTCCGGCAGATAAAAGTGCATTTAGAAAACCAGCGTAGCTTTCCTTCGGGACTGCATTTCGCGGTAGTTCTTCTTTTAGTTCCGATTCAAACAGAAGAAGCTGTTCTTTTTTCGAACAGGATCTGGCAAGATAATAAAAAAAATCCTTATTCTTGCAGAATTGCTTCAATAATGCCAGTTTTCCTGTGTTTTTCTGCCCATACAGTACAATGATTCCGCTTTCTTGTCGGGTTTGTAGTTCAGTCTTTCTTCCGGAAATCATGGGCTCCCCTTTAATCGATTACATGAGCTGTTTGACGATTAACTTTTCAAAATCAGTTTTCGGCATCGGCCGTCCAAATAAATACCCCTGTACGCTGTCGCACTGGATTTTTTTCAGATATTCAAACTGCTCCTCCGTCTCCACACCCTCCGCAATCGTTTCAAAACCAAGCCTTCTTGCC
>CAZBRY010000046.1:1364-13415 GCA_964494285.1 uncultured Lachnospiraceae bacterium | reverse complement strand
GAATTGATTGCAAGACTCCGGGAATGTGAGCCGCGTGCAATTATTTACGTTCATGCATTGCTCCCCGTTACTTCTGAAAAATCCGTAGAGGACAGTGTGCATTCCAACGAAAAAATTGCCGCAAGAAATGAGCTGTTAAAACAGTTTGCCCAAGAGCAAAAGGCATACTATATCGGGATTAATTCTGTGGTTTCTACGGAGGATGGCAGCTTAAAACCGGACATGACGACGGATGGTATTCATTTAAAGGCGCAGTATATGGATCTTTGGAGCGAATATTTAAGGACTCATGCGGTAGAATTGTTGCAATAGGCGGCAGAATGAAAGGGTATCCATCGTAAAAAGTATCAACTGTGAAAGGAAGGGAAATTATATGAAAAAGAAAATGTGCAAAAAGGCGGGAATCGCTGCAACCGTGTTCGTTATGGTGTTGTGTCTGACCGGCTGCGGTCAAGAGAAGGCAACGCTAGACGTAACTGCGGTGTCCGGCAGATTATTAGAGGAAATCACGTATCAAGACGAGCTGACAGCAATTGATTTGGATACGGCTGCCATGATATTTAATTTTTCAGAAGCAGAGATAATAAACAGTGCAATCTTTGAGAGCAGCGGTGCGACTGCGGAGGAAATCGTTGTGTTGGAATGCGCATCGGCAGAGGATGCGGATACAGCGAAGGCAGCATTGGAGGCGAGAGTTGCGGATCAGAAAGAATCCTTCACAGATTACGTGCCACAGGAGCTTGTAAAGCTTGACAAAGCTGTTATCGTTAAGGACGGTGTCTATGCGATCCTTTCTGTCTCAGATGAGCCGGATAAGGCGGCGGAAATTATCAGAGCGTACACGAAGTAGGTCTACGGGGTGTTAATACCCGAGATCTTCGCCAATCAAGAATACTTTAATCCTATTTTTGCTTCCGCTGCGTCTTGTAATAACGATCTGGCTGCAAATGCAGTCAGGGGAAAAGCAGTTGCCACATATGCCTGTTACTGCGCAGGGGGTGTTTTTACCGAGGCGGGTTACATTTGCCGGCGCCGCGAGATTTCGTGCGCGGTGATGGGCATCCGCGATATCCACAGAGACTTTGTTCATGCCTGCGACAACTATTACCTTTTGTGGGCCGTGGATGAGACATGCCACGCGGTTGCCTGCGCCGTCCACGTTGACAAGCTCGCCGTCGATCGTAATGGCATTTGTACTCATCAAATAATAGTCGGAAGCCACAATTTTAGAATAGATTTCCCTGCTCTCTTGCGGAGTGTTTGCCGCGAGACGGTCAATATATTCGTAATTTCCGTTTTTAATCGCATCTAGGAGACCAATATCAGTGATCGTAACGGAGCCGCCGTTTGCCACAGCACTTCCTTCCGGTATCATGTTCAGGATAAAATCCAGCCCTTCCTTTGCCGTGGGAAAATAATACCCCTCCATGTTCCTTTTTTCGAGATTTTTAATAATCGTTTGTGCCTGCTTACGCATTGCTTCCTGTTTGGGATTCATGAAAACGCCTCCTATTGCCGCTGCTGAAACAATGCGCGGCTTTTCTTTTACTTTAACAAATATGGGTCCGTTTTTCAATACAGGACTAAAATTGTGTTAAAAGTGAGAAAAATTAAAACTATTTAGACATTAATAACAAATAATAGGGGAATAATTAGACCGTATTTTGATAACATGAAAAATTTATCAAAAGAGTATTGACAATTCGGAAAGCCTGTACTATAATCATATTATAAAAAGAAGAGAGAAAAAAGAAGTAAAAAGGAGAAATACTTCTAATTTTAGTAAAGGAGGTACAGTCCACCGAAAACATAATTAGATAAATATCCTTAAATTACTAGGTGACAATGATTCAGTACATCAGTTATAATAGTTTGTAAGGTACGAGAGAAAAAAAAGAGCAATACGAGAGAAGTTTCACACTGTACGAAAGAAGAATTAGTGCAGTACAGAGGACAGCCGGATGTAAGATACAAAAGAAGGCTGAGCAGTAAACGTACCAGAGATAGAATCAAAGCGATGAAAAGCAAGGTACATAAGAAGGAAAATGTACAAGAGAGCGTATCTGAGGTACGAAAGATAAACTTACAATTAAATAGAGGAAATGAGAAGACGGAAATTTGTACTTGAGAGAAGAAATCAGGTACCGTACCCGAAAAACTAAAGATGTACGAAAGAATTGAGAGGTATTGTCCATTGGAAATTGGAACTGTAGTTTGAGAGCGGATGCAGATGATTATAATCGGCATCCGCTTTCATGTTGTTAAAAAGGGATTAATTTGTTATACTTTTATCGTGCGTAGGATTTGGGTACAATAATGATTAGGATGCGATACGGATGAAAGCAAGCGTGAAGACATACGAGATTTTTGCAAACCAAATCAGGAAACTGCCGCTGCTGTTTGTGGTCGTTCTTCTGTTTTTGGGAACGGGAACGCAGACGGTGCAGGCATATGAGAATGTGACGATCGTTATTGATCCGGGACATGGCGGACCAGGAATATCCGATGAATCGGATCTTGGAGCCGTATATCATGATGTTTTGGAAAAGGATATGACCTTAACAACCGCACTATCTTTGAAATCGGAGCTGGAGCAGTACGGTAATGTGACTGTTTATCTGACAAGGGCGGAAGATAAGAAGATGACCCTTAAGGAGCGTGTGGATTATGCTGCTGCGCTTGGTGCAGATGTACTTATCAGCGTTCATTATAATGCTTCGGCTGCCCATCGGTTTTATGGCGCGGAAGTATTTACATCGGCATTTGGGCAGAATTATGCGACGGGTTATGGACTTGCTCAATCGATCATGAAGCGCTGGACGGCGGAAGGCGCTGCCGATAAAGGGATTAAAACGCGAATCGGCAACAGTGGCACCGATTATTATGGTTTGATTCGGCATGGTACAGCTGTCGGTCTTCCAACGATTATCCTGGAACATGGCTATATTGATCATGATATAGATTGGAAGCGTATCGGAAACGAGGAGGCGTGGTGTCATCTCGGGCAGGTGGATGCCTTGGGTATTGCAGATTATTTTGGGCTTAAAAAAGATGTCGTGCAGGTGTCCGTGGCACCGCAGGTAGTAATCCCCATTCCTTCGGAAACGATGTCGCCGGATTTAACACCGCCGGAAAATGTGAAGCTTTCCATCGATCAATATGACGCTTCTACAAATGAGGTTTCGTTAACTATTTCCGCGATGGAGACAGAGAGCCGGCTGATGTATTACGGGATTGCGACGGAGCAGGAGGTGACAGACCCGCAAACCTCCTTTATGGAGCTGCGGCTATGGGAGGGAGAAAAAAAGAGCCTGACTGCGACTTATACGGTACCGGACGGTTACGAGGGTGCACTCGTTTTCAGGGCATATAATAATTATGAACTGTATACGGACAGCGAGCCGGTCGAGTTGTCGTTGGACATGGCGGTCAATCAGCCCAAAAAGGAAGAAGCGATTTCGGAGTCCTTGTCTTTGGCACACGGTGAAAACGCCGCACAAGGTGTTGTGTCTGGATCTTCGGCACAACAGGCAGATGGTGCGAAGCAGGCAGGGGATGCAGAACAGTCTGAGCAGACAGAGCCGATACAAAATAAAGAAAGTACTTCCGGTGCGTTGATTGAGACAAAAACAGGAGACAGCAGGAGGAAGGCACTTTTTGGATTGATTGCGGCCGCAACGGCAGCGGTATTAGCACTGGTTGCCGCGATTGCAATCACAATCAGCGCAAACAGGCGGAAACGGCATAAAAAACACAGCCGCTAAAAAGGGTGATGGGTTCCCTTATTAACCTAAATTTCTATAAGGAGTGAGTGCAAAAGGTGCACCGGAAAACGATGAGTGAAGAAATGATAGAATCTATGGATGCATACAAGGACGAACTGGAAAAGTCCTTTCGAAAACTTGAGATCGGTGATATTGTCTCCGGAACGGTCATCGATGTGACTGAGGAGGCACTGTATATTGACTTAAGATATTATGCGCAGGGAGTGATTCCGATTACGGAGATTTCGGAGGACCCTTCTTTTACAGTCGAGGAGAGCTTTCAACCGGGAGATGAGGTACAGGGAACGATTATGAAAACAGACGACGGGCAAGGGAACATTCTCCTTTCGATGAAGGAAGCGAATCAGGTACTCGCATGGGAAACGCTTGAAGCGTATAAACAGGAGGAACGCGTGCTGACTGTAAAGATCAGCGGTGTTGTGAATGCTGGTGTTACGGCGTATCTTGAGGGTATTCGCGCTTTTATTCCAGCTTCCCAGCTTTCCTTAAATTATGTAGAAAATCTTGAAGAGTGGAATGGAAAGACGGTAGAGGCAGTCGTAATAACGGCAGACGGAGAGAGGGGCAAGCTTGTCCTTTCCGCCAAGGCAGTTGAGCGGAGGAAAAAGGAGGAGGAGCTTGCTTCTAAAAAGGCACGCCTTGTTCCGGGGACCGTGTTTGAAGGTATCGTGGAGTCGATTATGCCATATGGAGCCTTCATCAATTTAGGCGACGGTTTGTCCGGCCTCGTGCATATTTCTCGTATCTGCCAGCGCCGGATTAAATCTCCCGCAGAGGTTTTAAAGGAGGGCGAAAAGGTAAAGGTAAAGCTGCTTGATGTCAAGGATGGCAAGCTAAGTCTTTCGATGAAGGACTTTGAGGAAAATCCGGGTGAGGGAGCGGAAACTGACGAAGCATTTGAGTATCATGCAGAGGGCGAGGCGACGACTTCTCTTGGCAGCCTTTTTGCCGGCATGAAATTTCCGGAGTGATCTTGATAAATAACAATGTTATTTTAAAATTAGAAAAAGGAATTACAAACGATGACGGATGGATTGATTTTTGATGTAGATGGGACGCTGTGGGATTCCACACAGGTTGTTGAGAACGCCTGGAATGCGGCACTTGTGGACGCGGCAATTAAAAATACGACGGTTACGGCCAAGCAGCTGAAGGGCTTATTCGGATTGCCGATGAAGGACATTATTGATCGGGTTCTGCCAGGAGAATCAGAGGAGATAAAAGAAAAATTTATGCCGCTGTGCTTTTCCTATGAACATGAATTCTTAGAAAAGAGCGCGGGTGTTTTGTATCCGAATCTGGAGAAGACGCTTGCGGAGCTTTCTAAAAGGTACCCGTTGTTTATCGTGAGCAACTGTCAGGCGGGGTATATTGAGCTGTTCCTAAGGAAGACCGGGTTTCAGAGCTATTTTAAAGATTTTACGTGTCCGGGCGACACCGGTGTATTCAAGGCAGAAAACATTGGCATCATTGCCGAGAGAAATAACTTGAAGGAACCTGTTTATGTCGGGGACACGCAGATGGATGCGGACGCCTGCAAAAAGGCTGGCATAAAAATGGTTTTTGCGTCTTATGGCTTTGGAAATGTGGAAAATCCCGACTATACAATTGTGAACCCAATCGACCTGCTGCAAATCCGTTTTTAAGTATTTGGATTCTATTTAGCCGACTGCATGACAAGCGACCACATCTTTTTGAAGTTTTCCTTCCGTGAGCGAGAAGCAGACCAGAGAGATCCTGTTATGATACAGCTCGATGGCGGTGATGCGGTTTTTTCGAACGCAGGAGCCGTCGTTGTAATAGCGGCAGCCGGAGAACTCCGGAAATACAGGATGATGGGTGTGTCCTGCGATGACGGAAAGCCCGGCTCTTTCAGAAAATTCACATAAATACTGTTCAATGACGCTGCTCCGGTTGATGGAGCAGCCTGTCTGATAGGGTGCCCGGAAGCCAAGAATTTCAAGCGGTTTCCATAAATAGCGAACAAAGAAGCAGACAAGCGGCGCCATCACATCGTTTAAAAAATCCGCTTGATGTCCATGGATAAGAAACAGCCTATGCCCTGACGGACAGAGTTTTAGCAGCAGACCTTCTTCCATGTTCAAGCGCGGCATTATGGAGGAGTAGAGCGACCGTTTGCATTTAATGAGGTCGTGGTTGCCGCACAGCATGAAAAGCCGCCCATTCCTGTAAAAGCGATCTAATATGGAATAGGTATTATAGTGAGCAGCGAGGATCTGTGAGAAATCTTTATTTTCCCACAGCTCATCCCCGTCGCCCAGTTCAATATAAGTGAACGAAGCTCTAAAGTAATAGAGCAGTATTTTATTGTATAACTCCTCATTGACGCTAAAATTGTCGTTGAGCGTATTTTGGCCGCGGTGACAGTCACTCATCAGTACGATACCGGTATTCGGATACGCAGTGATCATTTTTGATGTGTTCAGGACGCTATTTAGGCGGCGCATTGCCCTTCTTTTAAAAGGATTTTTATCAGCAGTCAATGTCATGATAGGTCTCCTTCTTTGCCTGCTCGATCAGCCGATAGCTGTCATACTGACGGCCGCGGTACAAGGAGTTCCATGCGAGGCTGAAAAGCTCGGGATAGGCTGTCTGCAAATATTCGAGCTTGTCGGCGCTTGTCTGGAATTGCTTTGTGACGTTCTGGTAGAGCGTACAGTAGGCCTCGTTACTTGACTGTGCAATTTGCTCCTGACGGGCGGTCAGCGTGTAAGGTCTTGCGGTATGCGGCTTTGTGAAGGAGATATAAACCGATCGGCGGTAAACATGAAAGTCATAGGAAGAATAACCGGCAATTCTCAAGCCATAAACAAAAGACTGCAGCATATCGTGATTCGGGAAGGTGATGCGGATTTCCATTGTCAGCTGCTTTGGGGAGGAAAATGATCCGAGTAGGAAGCCGGTCAGCCACCAGTGGACATCTGTACGCTTTAAAAGTACATTTGTACCTTTTTTTAGGCTGAAGGACATCGGCAGCATTTCCTCATCGGTGATGCTTTCATAAAAATATCCGCGGAAGGAATTGGTCTGCAGCGGTTTTGCGGCCGTATTGTAAATGCCAATTTCGGCACCGGTACAAAGGCCATATTGCCCCTTCCAGAATTCAATAAGCCAGTGTTTTCCATTGTAGTCGAAGGTAATCGGCTCACTGTCGGTGATCATATTAATGAGCGGTGCCGTTTCATCGTAAAGACGGCAGTAGCCGAAGCTGCGCTGCCAATTGCGCAGGGTGGAATAAAAATAGTCCCCATTTTCCTGATATAGAAATCCAAACGGTTCTGTCAGCTTATTTAAATTCGCCTGCTGTATCATTTTGTCTTCGGTCGGTTTGAAGTGGCGGATGCGGTAAATGCGGATTATAAAATATAGAAGCAGCGAAGCTGCGACAACAGCACATAGTAAAATGATAAGTTTTTGATAATCCATAAAAATCTCCTATTGTTTTCTTATTATTATCATATGACAAGTCGGCAGCCTGCGCGCATCCTTATCAGACTTTTTGATAAATTTACATTACCCTTTCATGAAGGATAAAAAAGTGATATAATTTACAGCAGATGAAGCCACAACATAACAGGGGGTAGACAAATGAAACTGACGTTTATTGGAGCGGCACATGAGGTGACGGGAAGCTGCCACTATCTGAGCGCATGCGGAAAGAACATACTGGTTGACTTCGGTATGGAGCAGGGAGAGGATATATATGAGAGGGCAGAACTGCCGGTTCAGGAATCGATGATCGACTTTGTACTGCTGACACATGCACATATTGATCATTCTGGCTTGCTTCCCCTTTTGTATGCAAAGGGCTTTCGCGGGCAGATTTTTGCGACAGAGGCTACCGCAGATTTGTGCAGCATTATGCTTCGTGACAGTGCTCATATCCAGATGTCCGAGGCGGAATGGAGAAATCGAAAGGCAAAGCGTTCGGCGCAGATTGAGGAATATGTACCGCTTTATGAAATGAAGGATGCGGACGGTGCGATTAAATGCCTTGTGCCATGTCACTACGGGAAAGAAATTCATGTATGCGAAGGCATCACGATTCGTTTCACGGACGTGGGACATCTGCTTGGTTCGGCAGCGATTGAGGTATGGGTGCAGGAGCCGGAAGGGAAAAAGAAAATTGTATTTTCCGGCGATGTCGGCAATCTGGATCAACCGCTGATCAAGGATCCGGCTCTGATTGATGATGCGGATTATGTCGTTGTGGAATCAACCTACGGGGATCGTATGCACGAGAAGGAGCGGCTTGATTATATTGCGGAGCTGACGACGATTTTGCAGGAGACTTTTGATAAGGGCGGCAATGTTGTCATTCCTTCCTTTGCGGTCGGCAGGACGCAGGAGATGCTTTATTTTCTACGGCAGATCAAGGCGGAACGGCTTGTAAAGGGGCATGACGATTTTCCGGTCTATGTGGACAGCCCACTGGCAGTGGAGGCGACTGGCATATTTAATAAAAATATTTATGACTGCTTTGACGAGGAAGCCATGGCGCTTGTGAAGAAAGGCATTAATCCGATGACGTTTGCCGGGCTTAACCTTTCCATTACGAGTGACGAGTCGAAGGCAATTAATTTTGACAGTGCACCAAAAGTGATTTTATCGGCATCCGGCATGTGCGAGGCCGGACGTATCCGTCACCATTTGAAGCATAATCTATGGAGACCGGAATGTACGGTATTATTTGTTGGCTATCAGGCGGTCGGTACACTCGGACGCTCGATTGCGGATGGCGCACAGGAGGTAAAGCTTTTTGGTGAGACAATCGAAGTGCGCGCGCGCGTCATGCGTTTGAAGGGAATCAGCGGTCACGCCGATCAGGCGGGACTGACAAAATGGCTGCTCGGCTTTAAAAATATACCGGAGCGCGTATTTGTCGTTCACGGTGATGATACGGTCTGTGATGATTTTGCCTCATACCTCCATGAGGAATATGACTTTGATGCATATGCGCCGCATTCGGGCACAAGATTTGATCTGTTGACGAATACATGCGAATATGAGGCTGTTGGCATTCGTGTTGCATCCAAGAAGAGACGCCAGGCGGCAGCGGTATTTGACCGTCTGCTTGCGGCGGGACAGAGGCTGCTCACGGTGATCCGCAATAATGAGGGCGGCACCAATAAGGATCTTGCCAGATTTGCGGATCAGATTAATTCTTTGTCCGATAAGTGGGAAAGATAAAGGAGAAGGCGATGAGCATTGCAGATAAGATTTTTGTTGAGATGTGTACGGATATTCTGGAAAACGGCGTCAGCACGGAGGGGGAGAAGGTACGCCCGAAGTGGGAGGATGGAGCGAGTGCTTATACAATTAAGAAATTTGGTGTCGTCAACCGTTATGATTTAAAGAAGGAATTCCCGGCTATCACGCTGCGAAAGACGGCTCTTAAGAGCGCAACCGATGAGCTTCTATGGATTTGGCAGAAGAAGTCCAATAATGTACGGGAACTAAGCAGTCATATATGGGACGCATGGGCGGATGAAAGCGGCTCTATCGGAAAGGCATACGGCTATCAGATGAGCGTGAAGCATCAGTATCGGGAGGGCACGATGGATCAGGTGGATCGGGTACTTTACGACCTGAGAAACAATCCGTTCAGCCGCCGGATCATGACGAATATTTACGTGCATCAGGATCTGCATGAAATGAATCTGTATCCTTGTGCGTACAGCATGACATTCAATGTGACACAGCGTCCGGGTGAGGAGAAGCTGATCTTGAATGCGATATTAAACCAACGCTCACAGGATATTCTGACAGCTAATAATTGGAATGTTGTGCAGTATGCGGTGCTTGTCCATATGTTTGCTCAAGTATGCGGTATGCAGGTGGGAGAATTTGTGCATGTGATTGCGGATGCACACATATATGACCGCCACATTCCGATCGTGAAGGAGCTGATCACCAGACCTGGATTTGATGCGCCGACGTTCTGGATCAATCCGGAAATCAAAGACTTTTATGCCTTCACGAAGGATGATGTTCGTCTGGAAAATTATATGACAGGTCCGCAAATAGAACATATTCCGGTAGCGGTCTGAGATAAAAGAGGAGATAACTTATGAATTTGATTGTAGCTGTGGATAAGAATTGGGCGATCGGCAATGGAGGCAGGCTGCTTGTCAGCATTCCGAATGACCATAAAATGTTTCGGGAGGAGACGACGGGAAAAGTTGTCGTACTTGGAAGGAAGACGCTCGAGACATTCCCAGGTGGTATTCCGCTTAAAAACAGGACAAACATTATTTTGTCAAGTAATACGGACTATCAGGTGAAGGACGCTATCGTTGTTCACTCGATCGAGGAACTTCTGGATGAATTGAAAAAGTATCCTTCCAAAAACATTTATGTCATTGGAGGGGACAGTGTTTATCGGCAGATGCTTCCCTATTGCAATGTTGCGCATGTGACAAAAATTGATCATGTGTTTGATGCAGACGCTTATTTTCCAGATCTTGCGCAGATGCCCGAATGGAAAAAGACTGTGGAGAGCGAGGAGCAGACGTATTTTAATTTGGAATATACCTTCCAGAAATATGAAAGAAAATAAAAATGCCCTCCGAATTTTAATACATAACGCAGTTGCGTCCGCGTTCCTTGCCCTGATAGAGCTTTTCGTCCGCTTTTTCTATTGTTTTTTCAATGCCGGCATTAAAGTCGTATTCCTCGAGACCGAAAGTCATCGTGATGCTGAAATGATAGTCTTTATAAGAAAAAATCGTTTTTTCGATGAGGAATTTTAATTTGTTCAGCTCTTCAAATACAAAATCACCATTTGTGCCTTCAAATACAAATAGGAATTCTTCGCCGCCCCAACGCGCAACGCGTCCCTTATCCTTCATAAAATCCTCAAACAGTGCCGCCAGATTGACGAGGACATAATCGCCGGTATCATGTCCATAGGCATCGTTTACTTTTTTAAAGAAGTCCACGTCGCTTAATACGAGAGAAAATGGCTGGTTCGTAGAAGAATAGCAATCGGCCAGTTTCTTGAGATGCGTCATCATGCCACGGCGGTTCTGGAGCTGAGTCAGCATATCAATCGTAGCAAGGTGTTCAAGCTTTTTTGCATACTGGAGAATTTTCTCCTCGGACGAAGAAAATTTCAAACAGTAAAAACGGGAAATAATTATAATTTTAATAAACAGGCTGATCGAATTGAAAACGAACAGCGGCAACCCCAGCTTGTTTGTGAGTGGAAAAGCAGCCCCCTTTTGCCTGACACAGATAACTACGGTGATGTAAAGAAATGCGCAGACAAGAGAACAGAGCATCTTGAAGGCAGGCGTTTCATTTGTTTTAAAGTAAAAAAGAAGAACAATTGTAAACAGTCCGAAGTGATAACCGGGTGATGCGCCAAAAAAAGCGCAGTAAGAAACCATGCTTAGGGTGAGCAACCCCACATACAGAAGCAAAGAAAGCCGAGTCTTGCCCCGGTAGGTCACGAACAGAATCGCAATCATGCCGAGACAATAAAGGAACGTAAGAAGACTTATGAGGATCCCAAAGCTCGGAAAAAAGAGGAAGGAATGAATCAAATGGAAAACGGCATCTGCAATGCAGAGGATGCGCAGCAATACGGCCATATCTTTTAATTCATTTTCAGCGGAAACATCTTTATTTAATACATCCTTTATCCTTAGAAAAAAATCCATGCTTTTTCACCTAAAACTCCCGTAAAGATTGTCTGAATTTAACAGAATTACTATAGAGTAGTGTATCACAAATACTTGACATTGTAAATTAAAAGTATAATAATGAATCTATGGTTATTTTTCAGAAAACTTTATCAGCAGAGAGAGGGAGAGATTTATGTTAGACATCAGAATTGAAAAGACAACAACACCTAAGCCACTGCCGAGTGCAGATAATCCGCTTACATTTGGTACTATTTTTACGGATCATATGTTTGTGATGGATTATGAAGCGGGGAAAGGGTGGATTGATGCGCGAGTCATCCCTTATCAGAATTTATCGTTGGCGCCATCCTCTATGGTATTTCACTACGGGCAGGAGATGTTTGAAGGGTTAAAGGCTTATAAAGCAGACGATGGAAGGATTCTTTTGTTCCGCCCCGATAAAAATGCGGAAAGAACCAATAATACAAACAGAAGGATCTGCATTCCGGAAATACCGCCTGAGGATTATCTGCAAGCTTTGAAGGCAATTGTAAAAATTGATTCGGCGTGGATTCCGACCAAGCCGGGAACCTCCCTTTATATCAGACCATTTATCA
>CAZBRY010000046.1:0-1354 GCA_964494285.1 uncultured Lachnospiraceae bacterium | reverse complement strand
CGACGGATCCGTTCCTCGGTGTGCGTCCCTCTAATACCTATCAGTTCATCATTATACTTTCACCGGTCGGCGCGTATTATCCGGAAGGACTCAATCCGGTAAAAATCTGGATTGAGGATGAATATGTCAGAGCGGTCAGAGGCGGTGTTGGTGAAGCGAAGACAGGCGCAAACTATGTGGCAAGTCTTGCCGCACAGGTGAAAGCACACGAAGAGGGCTATTCACAGGTGCTTTGGCTGGACGGCATTGAGAGAAAATATATAGAAGAAGTAGGAGCGATGAATATCTTTTTCAAAATTAACGGAACAGTCATTACGCCAATGCTGAACGGAAGCATTCTGCCGGGCGTCACTCGTGATTCCTGCATTGCGCTTTGCAGATCGTGGGGACTTCCCGTAGAGGAGAGAAGGGTTTCGTCCGATGAGATTTTCGCGGCAGCAGAGAATGGTACGCTTGAAGAAGTATGGGGAACCGGTACGGCGGCCGTTATTTCTCCGGTGGGTCATTTGCGTTGTGAGGATCAGGTGTTTCAGATTCGAGACGGCGGAATTGGAGCCGTCAGCCAAAAGCTCTACGATACGGTGACAGGCATTCAGTTGGGCAGAATAGAAGGCCCGGAAGGCTGGGTAGTGGAAGTGAAATAAATACAGGGATAGACTGTGATCCTGTAAGAGAATATGAGAATGCCGGAAATCTATAAGGATTTCCGGCATTTTTGGACGATCTATCTTTTCTGTTTCTTATTCATCCAGTGATTTCTTTTGAGAAACAATAACGGTTTCTGTATAGCATTCAAAAATTGCGTCTACTGAACTTTGAGAAAGCTTCGGCGTAAACAAGCTGACTACCGGTACGATAATGAGCGAAGCAACAATCGCAAACGCGCCTGCTGTGATTGATGAAGAAAAGATGTTAGTAAACAGATTGAGCACAGTAATGCCGACGCCGAAGATGAAGCTGGTCCATACGGCGGCCTTTGTCGTCCTTTTCCAGTAAAGCGCATAGATGAACGGCCCTAAAAATGCACCGGCCAGTGCACCCCAAGAGATGCCCATGAGCTGTGCAATAAATGTCGGTGGTTTGATTGCCAGCGCAACAGAGATGACGATGAAGAAGGCAACGAGGATGCGCATTGTCAAAACCTGCTTTTTCTCACTCATATCCTTCACAAGAGAATCCTTAATAAAATCTAGAGTCAGTGTGGAAGAGGAAGTCAGCACGAGTGCGGAAAGCGTTGACATAGAAGCCGACAGCACTAGTACGACCACGATGCCGATTAAAGCATCGGAGAAGTTAGATAGCATAAAAGGAATAATTGCATCATAAACCATCCCTCCGTCCGCTTTATGCAGGG
>CAZBRY010000045.1:6329-13522 GCA_964494285.1 uncultured Lachnospiraceae bacterium | reverse complement strand
CGACAGATTTCCAGACTGTTGTCCGTGCTTCCGTCATTCATCAGCAGAATTTCCATATCCTGACAAGTCTGTTCCATCGCACTGTTTAAACAACGGCGCAAATAATTTTCTGCGTTATAGATCGGAATGATCAATGTAACAGTTGGCATTTTTTCTCCCCAATCAAATAAAAAGATCCTTTTTTCTGTTGTTAAAACAACATACATGCTGTCTAAATTTTAGTATACTGTTTTCAGAAAGTCAAGGAAATGAAAACGGGAGGAAGAAAAGATGATCAGAAAAATTATTGAGATTAATGAAGATGCGTGCAATGGTTGCGGGCTTTGTGCCACAGCCTGCCATGAGGGGGCCATTGGAATCATAGACGGAAAAGCAAAGCTGCTGCGGGATGACTATTGTGATGGCTTAGGGAACTGCCTGCCGGTTTGCCCCACCGGAGCGATTGCATTTATAGAGAGGGAAGCTGCGGATTATGATGAGGCCGCCGTTATGGAGAATCAAAAGAAGAAAATGCAGGCAGAGGGTGCGGTGCTGCATCAGGGTTGTCCGGGAAGCCGTTCCCGGGTACTGGAGCGTGAGGGGAAGGCGCAGCAGAATGCGTTGCCGGTCAGCTCCGAGCTTTGCCAGTGGCCGGTGCAAATCAAGCTTGCACCCGTTAATGCGGCTTATTTTGATCATGCCAACCTGCTGATCGCGGCGGACTGTACGGCATACGCGTACGGCAGCTTCCATCAGGAATTCATGCGCGGCAAGATCACGCTGATTGGGTGCCCAAAGCTTGATGAGGGCGATTACAGTGAAAAGTTGACAGAAATTATCAGACAAAATAACATTAAGAGCTTAACGGTCGTACGGATGGAAGTTCCCTGCTGCGGAGGCATTGAGTATGCGGCGGTAACGGCTTTAAAGAACAGTGGTAAATTTATTCCGTGGCAGGTTGTTACAATTTCTACCGACGGACAGATTTTATCATAATCGGACGTAAGAGGGAGGGTTCTAATGGAAAGCAAGCTGCTCAAACGAGCGGTATTTGCTCTATGCTTCTTTTTGGTTTTTATATCCGGCGCTGTTTACGTACAAGCAGCGTCAAAAGCAGCTGAATCATCCGATTCGGATTATCAGTCCGTACGAGTAGCCGTTATTGGTTACCCCAATTACTTGAGCATGGACAGGAAAGGGGCTGTCAGCGGATATGCCTACGAGTACCTGATGGAAATCGCAAACTATACGGATTGGGAGTACGAATTTATTGAAATGTCTTTTTCTGATGCGCTTATTGCCATTTCCAAAGGGGAAATCGATCTGCTCGCAGGCAATCAATATACGCAGGAGCGTGCCGGACTGATGGATTTTTCTGCACGGGATATGGGGGAGTCTGGGACAATTCTATGTGTTACACGCGATAATGATAATTATTCATATAATGATTTTGAAAACTATAATGGAATCAGGATTGCGGCTTTAAAAGGCACGGCTCGTATTGAACAGACAAGGGAGAAACTGAAAGCTTACGGCGTTACAGCCATTTTTATTGAATATGAGACGGATGAGGAATCCAAAGCGGCTATGAATGCAGGCGAGGTTGATGCGGTTTTGATGAGTGAAATCCGCAGCGAGTCCGATTGTAAAATACTTGCGCGTATTAATACGGCTAAATCTTATTTCTGTACAAATAAGCAAAGACCGGAGCTAAAGACAAAGTTAGATGATGCAATGGAACAGATCCATTTAATTTCTCCCTATTATGAAGCGGAACTGACGGATAAATATTATGGGAATATCATGGTACAGATTTCGTTGACGAGGGAGGAGCGGGAATTTATTGAGAATTGCGAATCATTAGCAGTCGCTGTTTTTAAGGACATGCCGCCGATTGAATATTATGACGAGAAAGCAAATGCTTACAGGGGTATTACCGTGGATGTATATGAGAAAATTTCTGATTATACCGGTCTGAAATTTCATTATGTGCAACAGGAAAGTCTGGAGGAACTGGCTCGTGAAATAGAAGCGGGCAATATCCGTATTGTTGGCTCGCTCTCCTCCGAACCGTCTGTGGTGGAACAGCTGCAGGTTCAGCTGACGTCCCCAATCTACACCAATTCCATTTCAATTGTTACTAAGGACGAGGATTACCTGGGCAGTAAGGGTAAAATAGCGTTCAAGCCGAACTATCCTGTTTTTAAAAATGCCGCGGATCAATTGGGCTATGAGGAGATTGTCTATTATAACAGCTTTGAAGAGTGCGTCAAGGCTGTCAATGAGGGAGATGTGGATTTGACGCTCGTATCCACCTACAGTATCGGCTCCTATCTGCACCATTCCTACTATAATTCTTTAAAAACATACGTGTTGCAGGATACAAGCGACGATTACGGGACCGGCGTTTATCGGTTTGGAAATACAGAAGAAAATGAATTGCTTTATTCGATTTTGAATAAAGCAATTTTGAGCATTCCTGAGAGCGAACTGAATCAAATTCACACGATGAACCTGATTGATATTACTACCGAAACAAATTTCCGAGATTTTTGGTACGAGAATAAAACATGGTTTTATTGGATTATTTTTTTGGTTGCCAGCATTACGTTTGGTGTGACGGTCTTTAACTGGCGGAGAATGCGGCAGGCAAATCGGATACTTGTGGAAGCGGATCGGGCAAAGTCTGACTTTTTTGCACGAATGAGTCACGATATCAGGACGCCGCTAAACGGTATGATCGGAATTACGGAGCTGGCGCTTTTAGATAATCAGAAAGATTATAAACAAGATTTACAAAAAATACAGATATCAGCGAATTTTTTGAAAGAACTTGTAAATGATATTCTGGATATAAATAAATTAGAAAATAAAAAGATGGATTTGCATCCGCGGCCGTATGACAGTCAAGGCTTTGACGATTACTTGAAAGCAGTGATCGTACCGCTTTGCGAAGAGAAACAGATCCGTTTTACCTATAAGACCTATAATTTTGAGGGATATACAATCCTATGCGATCCTCTTCGGGTCAATCAGGTTCTGTTTAACCTGCTGTCAAATGCGGTAAAATTTACGCCAGCCGGTGGTAAGATTACAGTGAACGCTAATAATTTGGCTGCAGGGGAAGAAGTGCTTCTGATGAACTTTGTGATTACGGATGATGGAATTGGCATGTCTAAAGAGTTTTAGGAGCTCTTGTTTGAACCGTATTCCCGGGAATATAGAAAATCGGGACAAAATATACCGGGAACGGGGCTGGGTTTGAGCATTGCCAAGCAGATTGTTGAATTGATGGACGGAACGCTTAGCGTCAGAAGCGAGCTTGGCGCGGGCACCGAGTTTACGTTAGAACTTTCTTTTCCCATCGTCAAAGGTCCAAAGGAGGAAAACGAATATACAGGAGATCATTTAGAGGGAAAGCGGATTCTGGTTTGTGAGGATCACCCGCTCAATCGGGAAATTGTGGAACGACTGTTGTTAAAGTATGGAGTAATTGTGGAAGCTGCGGAGGATGGCTTGATTGGTCTAAAGAAATTCTTTGATTCGAAGAGGGGATATTATGACGCAATTTTAATGGACATCCGCATGCCAATTCTAGATGGAGCAGAGGCTGTAAAGGCGATTCGTACACTGGAACGATCAGATGCAAGAAGTATTCCGATTGTTGCGATGACAGCGAATGCTTTGGAGGAGGAAATACAGACCTATTTGGAGACCGGCTTTGATGCCTGTATAGAAAAACCGATTCAAGCAAGCCTGTTGTATCAGACGCTCGAAGAATTCTTTGTGATACCATAAGAGGTCATAAGAGTAAAATTGAGGTTGACAATGGAGAAAAATCAGATATAATAAAAGAGAAGGATACCCCCATGGGGTATATGAGGTCTGTAAATTTAAAGAGGAGATGAGCTTATGGTTACAAAGCGGTTTGATATATCAGGTATGAGCTGCGCAGCGTGCTCGAGTGCGGTAGAACGGGTGACTGCGAAGCTGGAAGGTGTTCAAGAAAGCGCAGTGAATTTGACGACAGGTATTTTGACGATCACATTTGAGGACGGAATGCTTTCCGATGAAGAAATTGTTAAAAAAGTAGAGCGGGCAGGCTTTGGGGCGACGCCACATTTTGATCGGAATAAGCAGGAGAGGAAAGAGGAGGAAAAGCTTCTTGCGACGGAGGTCGACAAGACAAGAAGACAACTGATTGCGAATGTGGTTTTGTCAATTCCGCTGTTGTATATTTCGATGGGGCACATGTTGCCATTCCCGCTCCCTCTGCCGCAGATTGTTGATATGCACCACAGTCCGTTTCATTTTGCTCTGGCGCAGTTAATACTGACGACCCTGATCCTTTTTAACGGCAGACGGTTTTATATTTCAGGCTTCCAGAACTTATTCAAAGGGCATCCGAACATGGACTCCCTTGTTGCGCTTGGCACGGGAAGCGCTTTTATTTACAGTATCGTTATGACCGTCTCAATCTTGCAGGATGCGAAGCATGTGCATCATCTTTATTACGAATCAGCCGCGATTGTGGTGACACTCGTCATGGTTGGGAAATATATGGAAGGATGCAGTAAAAACAAGACGTCCGAGGCGATTCGAAAGCTGATGGAGCTTGCCCCGGATACGGCAATTTTGGTTGAGGACGGCAAGCAGCGGGAAGTGCCTGTTGGACAGGTGAAAAAGGGCGATGTGATTTTAATTAAGCCCGGCAGTAAAATACCGCTTGATGGTGTGATCCTTACCGGAGAAACGACCGTGGATGAATCGATGCTGACCGGAGAAAGTATTCCTGTGGAAAAAGCGATGGGCAGCGAGCTGATTGGCGGAAGCGTCAACTATCAAGGAGCGGTGACGCTTAGAGTGACACGAATTGGTGCAGAGACAACGCTTGCCAAAATTGTGAAGCTGATGGAGGATGCACAGGGGAAGAAAGCTCCTATTTCCAAGCTCGCCGACACGGTGTCTGGATATTTTGTTCCGGCGGTGATGGTCATCGCAGTGCTGGCTGCAATTGTTTGGGCCTTACTCGGACATGATCTTGCGTTTGTGCTGACGATTTTTGTCTCAGTGCTTGTCATTGCATGTCCGTGTGCGCTTGGTCTTGCAACGCCGACTGCGATCATGGTAGGAACAGGGCTCGGCGCCGGAAACGGTATTCTGATTAAGAGCGGTGAAGCGTTGGAGACTGCGCATAAGGCAGAGGTTGTCGTGCTTGATAAGACCGGCACAATCACGGAAGGAAAGCCGGCGGTGATGGAGTTGATTTTAGACGGGAAAAGATTTGATATTCGTAATAAGGCGCAGCTTGACGAAGCAGGAGTACGGATTCTTACACTCACGGCTTCCTGTGAGCAGGTATCTGAGCATCCGCTTGGTCAGGCGATCGTGGAGGCTGCGAAACAGTATGGACTGGAATTACAGATCGTAGATAAATTCCAAAGCATCACGGGACAGGGTATTCAGGCATGGATTGCAGGAACGCTCTATTATGTAGGAAATCGGAAGCTCTGCGAGGAACAGGGGCTTACGCTTGGCGGCTTTGAAGCTTATGCACAAGAGCTTGCAAAAAAAGGCCAGACGCCGATGTATATTGCTGAAAAGGGACATGGCGTGATTGCCCTGATCAGTGTGGCGGATCCGGTCAAGGAAACGAGTAAAGACGCTATTTCAAAAATGCAGGAGCTTGGGATGCAGGTTTATATGCTGACAGGCGATAATGCGCTGACGGCAGAGTATATCGGGAGTAAGGTCGGCGTCGATCGAGTGATATCCGAGGTGCTGCCGCAGGATAAAACTTCTGTTGTAGAAGGACTGCAAAAGGAAGGCAAGTGCGTCATGATGGTCGGAGACGGTATCAACGATGCCCCTGCGCTCGTACAGGCAGATATTGGTGTGGCAATTGGAAATGGCAGCGATATCGCCATTGATTCCGGCGACATGGTTTTGATGAAATCGGATTTGACGGACGTTTATAAAGCGATCAAGCTGAGCAAAGCGACCATTCGCAACATTAAGCAGAATCTGTTTTGGGCCTTTTTCTATAATACATGCGGGATTCCGCTGGCAGCAGGCCTGTTCTATGCGATCAATGGTTCGCTCCTAAGTCCTGTATTCGCGGGGCTTGCGATGTCACTAAGCTCTGTGACGGTAGTTGGAAACGCACTGCGTCTGAGAGGACTGAAGCTATAGGAAAGGGGGTGCGGAATAGTTATGGAAGAAAAGGAGTGCTGTTGTGCGCGCACGAAGCACAGGGAAGAGAAGGAAAATAAAGATTTAATCACGAGGCTCAACCGAATTGAGGGACAGGTGCGGGGAATCCGTAAGATGGTTGAGGATGAACGCTACTGCGTCGATATTCTTACGCAGGTTGCGGCGGTGCAGGCGGCACTGAATGCCTTTAACAAAAAACTTTTAAACAGCCACATTCACTCTTGTGTTGTGGAGGACATCAAGCAGGATAAGTCTGGTGCCGTCGATGAGCTTTGTGAAACAATTCAAAAACTGATGAAATAGCATATAACAGGAGGAAATTATCATGACAACCATTCAAGTACCGGATATGCATTGTGACAAGTGTATTGAGAGAATTACAAAGCTGCTTACGGAGGATGGACTGGATTTTATGGTCAGCCTTGCGGAAAAGTCAGTTACAATCAACGGCTGCGAACATTGCGTTCAAACAGCCGTTGAGGATTTAGAGGATTTAGGTTTTAATCCGGAAGTAAAATAACAAAATCAGCCCGTGAGGTTCTGCTTGAGCATATCCTCTTCCATTTTTTCCAGACCCTGTGCATAAAGCAAAAGCATATTTCGGGTCTCCTCAGTGACCTCGATATTGTGTCCGTTTTTATAACAGATGCGGTGTTCCATGCTTGCCCACAAATCCATCGTCAGTGTGCGGATTTGGATTTCGACAGGGTAATATTCTGTCTCTTCGAGGGAAAATACGGGAATACCAAGCACAATATGATAGCTTCGATACCCATTTTTCTTTGGACATTTCACATAGTCGCATTCCTTGATGACGATTAGGTCTCCCTGCTTTTTAATGGCAGAAACGACATGATAAATATCTTGTTCAAAGTAGCAGATTACACGGATTCCCGCGATGTCAGTCAGGGAATCCTTTGCACTTTCTTTGGAAATCGTCCGGCTCTTATTGATGAGCTTTTTAATGATGCTCTTTTTCGATTTGATCCGGTTTTGAATAT
>CAZBRY010000045.1:0-6319 GCA_964494285.1 uncultured Lachnospiraceae bacterium | reverse complement strand
ATATTAATCAGAAGGAGGAAAGGCAATGAAAATCGAGCCACAATCAATAAAAGTTAGAGATATATTTGAAAGTTATGCTGACAACGGTGACGATGGCGTTTTTGCTTATGGCGGTAAATTAGCAATACGCCCCGCTTATCAGCGAGAGTTTGTTTATAATGCAGAGCAGGCAGAATCGGTTATTCATACAATATTAAAGAGATTTCCATTGAATATTATGTATTGGGTAGTCAATGCTGCGACTCCTGTATTCTTCGTTCAGGCTGTTTAGCCTGAGCTTGATCACGCTGAGCGCCTCCCCGTAAGGCTTGATCAGATCATCATATTCCTCCTGAGAAATGGAATTCGTATCAAAATCAAGCTCCAGCTCATTATCCTCTTCATGTAACAATTGCACAGTACCTCCCAAACGTCGTATCGCTGCCTGAAAGTCGCATCTTTCATATGGCACTTTTTATTTTACTGTAAATATGTGAAAAAACAATGGCAAAAAGATGAATTTAATAATTGTTCATAAATATTCATAAATATTTTTTGAAAAAATAATAAATTTCTAAAAATTAGTGATCAGACACTAATTTAGAAACCTGCAGAATATAATAGGATAGACGTAACTGTTTTTGAGGAAACAGGGAATGGAGAATTGCAATTTGAAAGTAGCTGATATGCATTGTGATACCATAACGGAGCTTTGGGATAGAGAAAATGCAGGTGAAAGGGAAGACCTGCTTCACAATGCACTGCAGGTGGACTTGGAGAAAATGCGGGAGGGGAATTATTTATTACAAAATTTCGCAATATTTGTACATTTGGGGCGTAATGAAGATCCGCTGGAGGCTTTTATAAGGTTCAGCGATCTTTTTTACATGGAAATCGAAAAATATTCGGACATTATAGGTGTGGTAACGTGTTTTCAAGATATTGAAAGAAACCGAAAACTGGGAAAACTGTCGGCAATGCTTACGGTAGAAGAGGGCAGCGTTTGCAGGGGGAATCTGGGACAGCTTCGCAGTCTGTATCGTTTGGGGGTTCGCATGATGACACTGGTCTGGAATTATGAAAATGAGCTGGGCTTCCCGAACTGTATCACAGGAGGAGAAAGGGAAGAAGAATTTCGTTTTTTGCCAGATACGGAACGAGGACTGAAAGACAAGGGCTTTGCCGTTCTTGAGGAGATGGAGCGGATCGGAATGATCATTGATGTATCCCATTTATCAGATGCCGGTTTTTATGATGTCTGGAAGAATACAAAGAAACCGTTTGTGGCAAGCCATTCAAATGCGAGAGCGTTGTGCGGACACAGCAGAAACCTTACGGACGATATGATTCGGAAGCTAGCAGGGCGAGGAGGAGTGATCGGTCTTAATTACAATGCGGACTTTCTTGCCACGCAGACAGAGCATGAGCCCTCCTGCAGGAGTACGGTTAGCAAAATGGCGAAGCATGTGCGCTACTTTATGAATACCGGAGGACTGGAATGCGTCGGATTGGGATCGGATTTCGATGGAATGAGCGGAGACTCTGAGCTGACAGACTGCAGCAGACTTCCTTTGCTAGAGGAGGAAATGCGCAGACAGAAATTTCATGAAAGTGAAATTGAAGCTGTTTTCTATAAGAATGTGATGCGCGTTTATAAGGAGCTGTTGTGAGATGAGAAACAGACGAATCCTTAATATGGAACTTGAAAAGTGGAGGAAGGTTTATGAACATTGGAATTGTTTTCGCACCGAAGACAAACCTGCATGAGTTATCCTTTGAAGAAGGAGTAGATACGGGTCGATCCTTTGTCGCGGACGAAGTATTATCCGGATGGGCGGTAGGCGTACTGGAAAGAAGAGGAAACCTTTTAAGGGTAGTGACCCATTATGGCTATGAGGGTTTATTGGAGGAGACGTCCCTGTACCTTGCCTCAGATCGGGAGATAGAACAGCGCGCCAGGCAGGAATGCCGTCTGATCAAGCCGGGAAAGGTAGATTTAATGAGTGTCCCAAGTGTGAGAGGAATTGTAAGAAAGACGTTATTTGCCGGAAGTTTTGTGTTTGTAAGAGAGGAGGATGAGGAGAACGGTTATCGCAGAGTCTGGACAGCGGACGGAACCTGTGGCTTTCTGCCGCTGGTAGCCCTTGGTGAACGAAGGGACAGCGATGCATTTCTTCTTCGAGACAGACCGGAGGGTTATTTTCTGCGGCAGACATTCTGCAGGGAACAGTCTTCGGAGGCATTTCGTGAAGAGGTGACACAATGGGCAAAGCGGTATTTAGGAGCCCAGTATCGCTGGGGCGGAAAAACGACAGACGGCATTGACTGCTCTGGACTGACCTTTATGAGTTATTTTTTTTGCGGACTTTTGATTTATCGGGATGCCAAAATCAGGAGTGGCTTTCCGGTAAAAGAAATTCCTATCAGTGACAGAAAAAAAGGGGACTTGCTATTTTTTCCAGGGCATGTAGCAATGTATTTGGGAAACGAGCAGTACATTCATGCAACCGCATATGAAGAAAATTTCTGCTGTGTCATCAACAGCCTTTCTAAAAAAGATGAAAATTATCGCGATGATTTGGCAAAAAAGCTGCAGGCGGCAGGCTCTGTTTTTGTTTGAGTGTATCAAAACGATGCATGAAAATTCCCCATCACGTCATTGTGATGGGGAACCAAGGGGGAGGATAAGTATTCATTTTCCTTTGTACAATCAATGGAGGGGTCCAATGATTTTTTTGGTAATGCTTCTGCTTCATTACCTGTTACTAGTATGAACTAAAATTTTTAGTTTATACAACAAAATAAAAAAAAATTGAATTCTTGATTTCTTTATTGGAAGACTATACAATGGTGATAGAGTGGATGTAGATAAGGGGAATTGAAATGATCGTATTTGAACTATACAGACAGCTGGATGTCAGGATGTATATGACAGTAGCAGTGATGGATCGAAATTACGGCTCCTGTGCAAAATATATTCTGACGGATGATACGCTGGTGCTGCTTGGGACGAATCATTCCGTAACTTTAAATATGATGACAAAGGCCGTGGCAACGGACAAACCAGTGAAGGACTGGGATATCAATACGGAACCGGTGCTTTGGTTTGCCGAGGACTCTGCAGAGGCGTGTGTGATTCGGATGATCAATCATGCCTTTCGGCAGTGGCTAGAAATTGATCCGTTTCCGAGTCATATGGCATTTGATGAGGCGACGCAGGAAATTAATAAAAAGCTTATCGGATATGGGCTGAGAATTATTTTTGATGCGGGAAGCATGTGCATTTATCATGATGGAACGATTATGACGTTTGAGCAGGCGATAGAGCTCATCATGGAGGAGGATTCCGTAAGAGAGGCAAATGCTGACCTGGAGGAATGGCTGGCTGAGGCGGATTATTATAAAAAGGTAGGACAGCTTGAGGAGGCTGCAAAGCGCTATGAACGCCTTTTGAAGCATGCGGACAGAACGCAGCAGCTTTATACGCGGTGTGCATTTTCGCTTGCAGAGGTTTATTATTTTCTTGGAAATTATGAGCGGTCGGTCGTTTTGTATTATCGGTGCAATTTGGAGTTTATTGAGGATGAGGCGGACTTTTACATTCATCTTGGACATGCGCTTTTGGATGCCAAAATGAAAAAATATGAACGCCAGATAAAAATATACTATCATGGCAGGATTGATGCGGAATATGCCGACACCCACAGGCAGGCAATGGAAGCAGCCGGTCGGGAGGTTGCGGAGGTGTTTGACGAGTACGAGGCATCCTGCTATGAGATGGGACAGAAAAAATATGCGGAATATCGCAATCAGATTCCTTCCGATGCAGATGATATCGATGAACTGTTGATTGGAGATATCGAAAAGCAGGAGAAGCAGCCCATGATACGCAAGCGCTATGAAAATATTAGGCTGATCGAGCCGGCCTGTCTGACACAGGCTGTTTCCAAATCGGTGAATGAGCTTTTGTCGGATGCGCTTGAATTGTTTATTGACGGAGAATATCAGCAGGCATTTGATATTTATTGGCGTCTGCGTACAAAGGTGACCGAGGATACAGACTATAGCACATGGATACAGTTTCAGATCGGAAAGCTCTATTGCATGTTTGACGATGCTCAGAAAGCGCTCGAGGCACTGCAGCTTTGTAGACCGGAACGATTTGGGCTTGTTTACCGGCAGGAGGATTTCTTTCTTCTTTATGAACATGTTAAAATTGTATGTGATGATTTTGAGAGCGATGTAAGATATCGGAAGCTGATCCGCGGCAAATTTGACTTTTATTATGCGCAGTATGACAGAGAATACAACAAGCTTTTACGCGATAGAAAGATGCAGTATGAATATCATCAATACGAGCGGGAATGCATGGAAACTGCACGGAAGGAATTTTCCGGCGACGCCTGCCTAGAGAATCGAATGCACACGGCGGAAGAGGAAGCTTATAAAAAGCGTCCTGTCTTCTTCAAGAATCTGTTTAAATTCTTTCAAGAGAAATAAGATATGCAGCGCTCATCCATATGTACCAGTGCGGAGGACATCCATACATGTTCTGTGCTGCTGCCGGAGTCCGCAAGCCTTCCTACTGCGGCAAGATGATGGCTCATGGCTCCCATCTCATATTCTAGACGTCCTTTCTTAGCGGCTATATACAGGCTTTCTCTTATATGCTGCCCAGCAATTATAAACGATAATTTAAAAACTCCAGCATGGAAAACTCAAAATTCCAAACAGTTGCAGCAAAAGTGCCGATACCGTAAAGGCAACATCACGGACACTGAGTCTGGATCAGCAGGCACTTGCCTGATTATTCCTTGACACAGAAAAACTAGTTCGCTATAATTATTTTGAACAACCGATTGCGCAAAGCTGAATGATGAGGGCGAAATGAAAAGCAAGAGGGATGTCTCAAATCATCATGGAAAAGGGGTGCGACCATTTTGGCAGTGGAGAAGAAAAATCTGACGATCAATGACGTTGCGAGAGAACTGGGCGTTTCGAAAACCACCATATCCAGAGCGATGTCGGGCAAGGGCAGGATTGGGGAGGAAACAAGAAAAAAGGTGAATGCATACATTGAGGCGCATGGTTACCAGCCGAGCGTGATTGCAAAAGGACTGGCGCAGTCTAAGACCTTTAATATCTGTGTGTTGCTTCCGGATGACGATTATTTGCAGGATATGCCTTTTTTTCAAAAAGCCTTGCTCGGTATCAGCGAATATCTGTCCGGTGCGGATTACGATGTAATTATTACGACGGCATCAGAGCGCAGTATTGAGAACTTGAAACGGATTGTGACAAATAAAAAGGTGGACGGTGTTATTTTGACGAGAACTGTGCAAAATGATCCGGCCGTCGCTTTTTTGATGGAAAAAGGGCTGCCATTTGTCGTAATCGGACTGTATGAGGGCGAAAGGGTGATACAGGTTGATGCAAAACATGAGGAGGCCGCCTGCGAGCTTACACGATACCTGCTTGGAAAGGGCTTAAAGCGTATCGCACTGCTTTACGGAAATCCGGAACATATCGTCAACCAAAAACGTGTTCTTGGTGTGAAGCGGGCATATGAAACGATGAAAACAGATAAAAAATATTTGACGCTTTATGAAAATATGAATAGTGAAAGTGACATTACGCGTTCCATACAAGATCTTCTTTATGACGGCTGTGACTGCGTGCTGTGCGGAGACGACCGGATTACAATTTCTGTACTGAACAAATTGCGCAAGGCAAATGTGTCGGTGCCGGAGGAAATGCGTGTGGCGACATTATTTGAGAGTGTTATTTTGGATAACTATGTGCCGGCGATCACGGGGCTGACTTATGATGTGATGGAGCTCGGACGGATTGTGGCAGAACACGTAATATCACTCATAGAGGGGAACGAGGTGCCGCCTTTGACGACGCTCAATTATCAAATTGTGATTAAGGAGTCTACGCGATGAAGGAAGACACGTTTATAAAGGGAATGGATATTTCCACGCTGCTTGAGCTGGAGGAACTTGGTGCAGCCTATTATGACGGCGGGAAAAAAGAAGATCTGTTTGTCATATTAAAGCGCTATGATGTTAATGCTGTGCGCCTGCGCCTTTGGAACGATCCGTATTCCGAAACGGGAGTTTCCTATGGTGCGGGCAGAAACGATCTGGCAACGACGATTGCACTTGCAAAACGTACAAAACGGGCGCAGATGAATATTCTGCTTGATTTCCAGTACAGCGATTTTTGGGCAGATCCGGGGAAGCAGACGATTCCCAAGGCGTGGAGGGGATTTTCGGACGCAGCGCTTGCGGATGCGGTATTCGGCTTTACACGCGATACGCTGCTTATACTGAAAAGA
>CAZBRY010000044.1:2322-13728 GCA_964494285.1 uncultured Lachnospiraceae bacterium | reverse complement strand
CACAGTTTGGATAACTGTTTTTCACTTCCGCTGTAAAATCACCGGCCATTTCCTCGTCCACCTCACTGCCAAAATAAATGCTGATAAGCTCCGAATCGTCATCGATCATCTTTCCAAGCATTTCCATCGCCGTCTCCTCTACAACCGTTCCGACTGAAAGAATATCATGATCGCCGATTCCCATAATATTACCCTGCTTGATTTCCAGATCGTTGATTACCGTATCGCGAACAGCATAAGTCACCTGTCCGGTTTTCACGTTTTTAATTTCCTCATTCATAATCTCCTCATTTTCCTCGGGAGATTTGTCCGGCATATAATTAATCAGAGCAGTAATTCCCTGTGGTACAGTCTTTGTCGGAATTACAACAACTGTCTTACCCTCTACAAGATATTGGGCCTGATTTGCCGCAAGAATAATATTTTTATTATTGGGCAGGATGAATACCGTCCCGGCATTGACCTTTTCAATCGCGTTCACCATATCCTCTGTGCTCGGATTCATCGTCTGTCCACCTGCAATCAAATAATCGACTCCCAGCCCTTTGAAGATTGCATCCATTCCTTCCCCGACGGACACCGCAATAAAGCCAATTTCTTTTTCCGGTTCCGCAGCGGCTTTTTTCGTGATCGTTTCCGATTTTGTTTCAGATGCGGCATCCTGCTTTTCTTCTTCCGCCATAGCCTGTTCCTTTTCGGCCATCTTGAAAAGCTTCTCCTGGTGCTCCTCACGCATATTGTCTATCTTCATATTTGTCAGCGCGCCATAAGTAAGCGCTTTTTGAATCGCAAGTCCGGGATCGTTCGTATGCACATGTACCTTAACAATATCATCATCGGCCACACAAACGATAGAATCGCCGATGGATTCAAGATATGTTTTGAAATCCTGCTCATTTTTCGCATTGAACACATTGCTTACCATAATGATAAACTCCGTGCAATAGCCAAACTTGATTTCCAATTCGGCTTGAGCGTCTATTTTTCCGATTCTGGTCTTTATGCCTATATCCGTAATTGTCAAATCCAATTCCTTGCCAAGAAACGCGTCATAGCCTCCCTTTAGCACTTCCACAAGCCCCTGCCCGCCGGAGTCCACAACACCTGCCTGCTTTAACACTGGGAGCATTTCCGGGGTCTGGCTTAATACATACTCGGCATGCTTAATGACTTCTTCAATAAATACGGACAAATCCTCCGTCGTCGCAACAAGCTCCAGCGCTTTATCCGCAGCTCCTCGCGCAACAGTCAGGATCGTTCCCTCCTTTGGCTTCATAACAGCCTTATATGCCGTCTCTGCAGCCTTTTGCATCGCATTGGCCAGAATTGTCGTATCAATTTCCTCATGCTCTCTGATCACCTTAGTAAAGCCACGGAAAAGCTGTGAAAGAATGACACCGGAGTTTCCTCTGGCACCTCTTAATGAACCCGATGAAATCGCTTTTGCCAGCATCTCCATCGTCAGATTTTCAATTGCAGTCACTTCCTTTGCAGCCGACATAATCGTCAAAGTCATATTTGTACCGGTATCACCATCCGGCACCGGAAATACATTTAACTCATTAATCCATTCCTTCTTTGACTCAAGCGTCTTTGCTCCGGCCAAAAACATCTTAGAAAACGTTTTGGCATCGATTGTGTTCATACCCAATTCTGCTTCCTCCTTAATCGATCACTCTAACACCTTCTACATAGATGTTTATTTTTTCAATTGTAAGTCCTGTAAATTCTTCTACCTTATATTTCACATTGCTGATCAGATTATCCGATACGGCCTGAATGCTGACTCCATATGCTACAATGACATGGAAGTCCAGAATCAACTGGTTATCGTCTATCTCTACACTAATTCCATGCGTAATGCTTTCCCTTTTCAAAAGCTTTACAAAGCCATCCTTCATATTAACAGAAGCCATCCCTACGATACCAAAGCACTCCACTGCAACGGAACCTGCATACTGTGCAATCACTTCCGTATCTATGCTGATGTTTCCTACTTGTGTGTTCACACGACCCTTCATAGATATTCCTCCGTTCTCTTTTCAATTACGTTACTATTTAGATTACAATAATGGATAGAAAAAGTAAATAACAAAATGACTATTGACTTATCATTTAACATAATGCAAATTAATTATATCCTCTTTTCAAGGAAAAAGGAACCTGTAAAATATATTTTTGTGTTTTTTCATGTTTTACTTGCAAATATATAGAACTTCTGATAAAATACATTTGTTGCGATTAAAATAAGCAATTTTTTATATGGATATAATTATGTATTTGGAGGAGGTGCAATCGATGGCTAAATGTGATATTTGTGGAAAAGGCGTTCATTTTGGTAATGCTGTAAGTCATTCTCATAGAAGATCCAATAGAATTTTTCATCCTAATGTAAAGCGTATTAAATGCAAGGTGAATGGCATTCCGAAAAGACTTCATGTTTGTACACAGTGTTTAAAATCAAACAAGGTGGAACGTGCATAATAAAAAAGCAATCCTTTAAGGGTTGCTTTTTTATTATGGGTGCCGCTTTTCTATCAAAGGCAATATAAATTATATCCTAATATTAAAAGAATAACAATTATAATTGATTCTATAAATCCATTTGGAATAAACAAAGAAATGAACATGCCAAGCGCCACCATGAATATTAACAGACCCCAGTATTTCCTTTTTGGCATGTTTTATACCCCTTCATATAGTTGTTATTATTTATTATATGCACTGAAAATCAAGACGGACACTGCTTTTTACAAAAGCAGTGTCCGTTTATCCTTAAAATTTAGTTTACTTCTACCAGTGCACTCATTTCGGCAGATACTTTATTAACAATATCCTCCACAACCTCCGACTGGGCAGATATTTCTTCGGAACTTGCCGCCAGTGTTGCGGTACGCTCATTTAGATTACTTACATTATCAAGAAACTCCTTTGTCTCCTGTGTCAATGTCTGAATGGCCGGATAAAGTTCTGCGCTCTGCTGTTTTCCACGAGATACAGCTGTTTTCGTCTGTTCTGACAGGTCTCTGACTCGGTTTGCAATTACAGAAAAACCTCTTCCCGCCTCACCGGATCTGGCGGCCTCGATGCCGGCATTTAATGCGAGCATCCCCGTTTGCGTTGAAATCTTAATAATGGCATCATTGACCTCGTCAAATCCATGTACGGAGCCCTCAACCTGCTGAAGCGATTTCGACAGGCGGTTCCCATACGTCGTCAGAGCGTTGAGTGCCTGAGCCATTTCGGATGTTTCCTCCGCCGAAGACTGATTGCCGTCTGCAAGTTCCTGCATCGACAGCTTGATCTGTTTGAAGCTTTCAAATATTTCGGCATAACCCGCTTGCTGTCTGTCAGCCTTATTTTTAATTTCATCAGTCAGAGCGTTGATATGCATTTTTTCTTCCTCAAGATTTCCCTTGATAAAGTGAATACAGTTATTCGGAATATTAAACCCGTTCGCAATTGCTTTTGCCATATCTTTACAGGAATCATAGCCGCACGCGCCGCAGTTAATCTTTCTCGATTCACTTGTGAGTTTATTTACCGAACGGTAACTTTCTTCCAGCTGTTCCTCCGATACCGGAGCAACTACTTTTGAGACGTTTGTATTGTATGTACAGATAAAATCCTCAAGTTTTAATTCCTTAAATTGCTGATTTAAACGGTTTAAGCGCTCCTGACAGGATACCGTCTTGTCCCAAGGATCTTTCTTTTGATTGTTGTGATCTACAGTACGCCACTTATGGATTTCCATAAGAATATCCTCATCATCTCTTCTGTCAGCTTCACAAGCCGTACCATAAATACAGCCTTTAGCGCAGTTCAACGCGTCCACCATCAACGGCGGTTCTTTTCCCTCACCCACTCGTTGTTCGTACTTCTCCAAGAAATGATAAACATGCTCCGGCGATTCGATCTGCCTTACAAAAGAATCATTGCCTATAAAATGTTCTACATTTTCTCTCAAGCCGCCCGGAACTGGATAAATAGCTCCAAGTCCGTATTCGATTTCATCGGATGCTTCATAAGAAGAAAGCTTCATACCGCGAAGCCTTGTCATCAACTGTTCAAAGGTCACATTGTAACTGATGTTATCCTGATTCTGAGAGCGCGTGATCTCTGATTTTTTCGCAATACACGGACTCAAAAAAGCCAGTTTATCTGTCACATGCTCATATTTCCTCAAATAAATTGCACCGCACATCATAGGACTGTGAATCGGAACAAGCTTTGGTACAAGCGACGGTGTGTATTTCTCAATATAATCTACAATGGCCGGACACGGCTGCGAAATTCCACCAATAAAATTATGTTGCGTGATATAATTTAAATAAGCCCATGTTGTAATGTCCGCTCCAAAACTGATGCTGATAATCCTCTTAACACCCTTGCTCTTTAAATAACCGAGCACCTTTTTATATTCCTTTGGATAGTTAGCAATAAACGCCGGAGCGACAAGCAAACTAATGCTTACGCCGTTCTCAAGATCATTAAAAAATCGTTCCGTATCGTCCTCAAACACCCTCGCACTATGGTGACATACCTTAATGCAGTTGCCGCAATGGATACAACTGTCCCCATCCACATAAACCTTTGATTCCCCATCTTCAATCACAGCATGATTCGCGGACGGAATCGGACATGCCGAAATACATCTGTTGCAACCCTCGCACTTTTCATTTGTTCTGACAATTCCCTCATTTAAATTCATCATCAGTACCTCTCCCACCTTTTCTTATTTTATTTTATTTTTCTATTCCTCATCAAAAGCAGCAGTCACCACTTCTGCGTCGGAAACAGTTTCCTCCTTTTTGGAAGCAAATTTATTAACAAGATCCGGCACCATGTCCAGTATTTTTGTTATACTATCTTGATTTTTAATATTTACAAGCCTCGTCGTTCCCTTTTGGATGACGAGTACAGCACACGGAGCCATTTTACCGCTTAAGCCGCCCGCGCCGTTATCCTTCTTATCATTTTTGAACTCACCGGCTCCGACACCAAAAGACACATCCACAAACGGAACAATAATCGTATCCTCGATTTTCGTAGCCTCTCCGACTACCGTCTTTGTCGAAAGAAATCCGTTCATCCCTTTAATCAGAGATTCTACCACTTCATTAAAATTGTTATCAGCCATCTACACAGCCTCCTTTTTTAGTATACGCATCATACGTCTAAAATCTTTATTAAAATAAATCGTCCATGTTGCCAAAAGAAGCACAAACAAGGTGATTCTGCCTTTCAAAAACAGCTTTCCCTCGAGCACCGCTTCTTCAAACTCCGGTGTAATTGCCAAATTGCCTTCAAAAAACGGATAAATCATACCAAGAATCGCCAGCAATTGACCTGTCGAGGCTGGGTCATCAAATCCGATATGAAAAGCAGCCCGGAATTTTTTAGGTTTTATATTCCTTAGTATCTTATTTAGCTGCGACAAACACAGCTTCATTACCTGCTGATTACGTTCATCCTCAAATGCTTCCCTGTAGTAGTCAATATTATTTTTGACTTCCACAATTTTTTGAAACAGTGCGGTCAGTTTCTTTTTAAAATTTAAAAGCAAATCCTTCAGCATTTTTAAAAATTCCTGGCACTTTGAAAAGCAGGACTGTCTTTCTTTCCTCTTTCGTCCGCCGCCTTCGCTTTTCTTTGTCTTTCGGTTTGCCTGCGTTCTTTCCTGCCGCTCTTTTTCTTCGGGCTTTTTCACATCCTTCATTTCTTGTGCTTCTTGTACTTCCTGTACTTCCTGTACCGCCGCTTCGGAAGAAGTGTTAGATGTGTTTTTCGCAGGCGCCTTTTTTTTGTTCAAATTCAGCCGAATTCCAAAAATACGGATACTTTGTGTGAAATTTCCTTCCTCGTAAGAAAGTACCACACTAAGAACATGCATCAACCATGTGATTTTCGCTCTTGCAGCCAAAGCCTCAGGTTCTTCCGCCCGCTCTGCCTGAATACGATATCTAACCGGTACAAACAGAATCAGGCACAATAGAAACAGGAGCAAACCGAGCAGACACAATATCACAATTCCTATTATTTTTAAAATTAATAAAATTAGTTGCAGCATTGTTGCCTCTATTCTATCTGTCTTTATTCAAATTTCCCGCCATCTGTCCTAACGCAAAATACGCGCGCAGCTGTCCGGACCTCCCCGTTTGTTCCATGCATTCTTCTATAATCTGACGGACAAGCCGCATAGCGGCTTCCTTACTTTCCGCGACACCGATGACAATATACTCACGTTTTCTAAAATAATATTGTTTAAACAAAGCAGCGGGATAAATGTCAAACAAATCCGCCTCATTTTCAGCGAGGGTAATCAAATATACCTGCACCATACCTGCGCCTGCCGCAAGCTTCCATTTGATTGTATCGATTTTCTTTTCTGTCTTTTCTGTTAAATACAGTCTTGGATGGTATGTAATCATAAGCAAGACCTCTGATTTTACTTTTTCAACAGTATAACACATTTCTCCCAAATTTTGTACCAATTTTATTTTTATTATATTGACAAATTTCGTCTATATTTCTATACTGGGTATAAGGGAAGGGGGTATTTTCATGGAAATGATGGCCACGGTTGCATTAAAATCAGGTATGGAACTGGGAGAGGATGCCACGGACTACAAGGGTCGTGTCATAATTAAAAAAAATACGGTTTTGGATAAGTTTCTGATCCAGAAGCTTACGATCAACTCCATCAACTGCGTTACAATCAAAGAGGCGGAGGATTATATATCCACCTATTTCCACAAAATCAAGGTCAGCAAGACCTTTAAGAAATTTGAAGAATTGTATTTTACATATTTTACAGCATACAAAGATTCTTTAGAGGCTTTTATTTATAAAAACCGCCATATGGATAATGATGATCTTCTTGAAATCATCAAAAATATTACAACACCGTTTTCTAAAAGCAAAACAACAATTTTAGATATGCTCTCTGTTATTCAGATGGGGGAAAAAGATTTTCTTATCGCACATGGCTTAAATGTTGCTCTGATCTGCCATTATACCGGCAGATGGTTTAAACTCTCTGATACAGAAATCAATACGCTGATTCTTTGCGGCTTTTATTATGATATTGGTAAATTTAAAATTCCGATCGAAATTATCAGGAAGCCCGGAAAATTAACTAACGAAGAGTTCGAGATGATGAAGACGCATCCGCTTTATGGGTACCAGTTGATTCAGGGACTGGCAATTGACGACAACATCAAGCTCGCAACGCTGATGCATCATGAGCGTTGCGACGGAAGTGGGTATCCGCAGAAGCTTTTAAATGATCGCATTAATCCTTTTGCAAAAATCATTTCCATTTTGGATGCCTATGAGGCGATGGCCTCGTTCCGCTCCTACAGACCCCCGCTATGCCCATTTAAGGTTATCGATATTTTTGAACAAAGTGGTCTTGGAAAGTATGATGTCGCCTACTATTTAATTTTCTTAGAGCGGATGGTGGAAGAATATATCGGAAAAGAAATCATGCTAAATGACGGCACGGAATGCGTTGTTGTTCTGATTAACAAGCATGCGCTTTCCCGCCCGATGGTCAAGGCTGGGGATAATTATATCGATTTATCTAAAAATAAAAATCTCTTTATTGAAACGCTGATCTGATTCCATAATTAAAAATACCAAAACAAAGAGTTTGCCTAAGCACTGAGTAAACTCTCGTGCCCCGCACGACTTGGCGCAGTCAACAGGAGGCCATACGCGCGGGGTGCATTTTTAATTATATTTTTTACCACACCATAAGTTGTTTTTCTTCATCTCAAGATATTCCCCATAGCCCTTCTCTAAAATCTGCCGTTCATTCGTGAATTTGAGCAGGTGATAAGCTTCATGATATTTATAATAACCGGAATCTATAAAGTATTCCTCACGCTGTGGCTTGCTGTAATAGCTATCGGCCATCATCAAATACCAATGCACATCCTTTTCAACGGTATCCTCCGATGTGGCAAAAGAATATTGACTTTTTCCGATATACTTGATAATGGACGCCTGTACCCCGCCTTCCTCAAGCACCTCTCTCAAAGCCGTTTCCTTATATTCTTCTTTTTCCTCTACAGTTCCCTTTGGCAATACCCATCCTTCATATTTATTTTTTAAATTTTTATATAAAAGTAAAATCTTGCCTCGAAAAATTACCACACCGCCACAGCTCGTTGCCTCGACCATTGCAATGCCTCCGTTCTGGTGCTATAAATTTGGAAACAGTATACCATTAATTGAAATACGCGTCAAATACGCGTTTTGCTATTGGAACAGCGTAATCACCGCCCGAACCGGCGCCCTCTAAAATTACCGTAACCGCAATTTCCGGATCCGATACTGGTGCGAAGCCGGTAAACCATGCATGACTTTCCGTTTTCACTGAGCTGTATTCCGCAGAACCGGTCTTCCCGGCGGCAACATAACCCGACACATCCCGCACCTTTGTTGCGGTTCCGCTCTGTACAACCTCTGCCATGAGTGTCTGCAGCCAAAGTGCACCCGCCTCGTCCATCAATCGACCGTACTCCTGCGGCTGATAGGATTTAATTACATCTCTGTTTTTATTTTCCACACTTGAGATCACATACGGCTTCATCAGTATCCCATCATTGGCGATTCCGGCCGTAATTAATGTCATGTGAATCGGAGTAATCTGTGTTTTTCCCTGACCGATGCCCGTCTGTATCACTTCATCCAGATCGGAGGAAGCTGAAATTGGCACGTAGCTTTCACGATAAGTATAAGGAACAGGAATTTCACCGTTAAACATCAGTTCCTTACACGTTTTCTGGAATGCTTTTTTATCCAGCATTGTGCTGATATTGGCAAAGGAGGAATTACAGGACTTTGCAAAGGAGGTGACAAAATCCACCTGTCCATGGCTCTGTCCATGATAACAGTTGATCACCGAATCCCCGCTTTGAAAGCTGCCACTACAGTCAAAAGAATACTCGGAAACATTGCTGTTCTCCTTGATGTATTCGAGCGCCGTGATAATTTTAAATGTAGAGCCGGGCGGATAAAGCCCTTGTGTTGCCCTATTTAAAAGCACACTATTATTGGAATCCTCGTTTACCTCCTCCCAAATTTCATTGATCTGGTTTGGATCGAAATCCGGTTTGGAAACAAGGGCCAGAATTTCTCCGGTCTTGACATTCATAACAACAATGGCGCCTTTATAAATACCCATCGCCTCACTTGCCGCTTTCTGAACATCTACATCCAGTGTCGTCACAACATTATCTCCCGGATTTTTGATTTCATCGATATCATTTTTCACACGCTCCCCAATGAATGCATTTGAGGTCAGCAGTGTAAAATTGGAGATCGACTCCACGCCGGTCTTCCCGTGGGTAGCGTATCCGACCGCATGGGCAAATAAATTCTCATACGGGTAATTTCTTTCCTCGGTTCCGTTTTGTGCAGTTTTGGTTTCTGCAAGTATCTCTCTGTCGCGGGATAAAATGCTGCCGCGGACAACCTTTTCCGCAAGTAAATCCTGTCTGGAATTATAAGAATTGTTAATCAGTTCACTGCTCTTAAATTGTGTAAAGTACATTAGATAACCGATCAGCGCAAGAAACAGACCCACAAAGATATAGGTGATGTGTCCGATCTCTCTATTTTCTTTATGATCCTTATGATTATTTGTCCGCTTTGTTTTACTATTCTGTAACGGCAATTGTTCCTTTTTTCTTAAAAACATAATTTGCTTCCCGTTCCTTTTACTATAATAATCAATTATTGCTCTCTCGCTTTTCCACTTCTGTTATTCTTCTTTTTGGGGCGAGCCTCATCCCTGACAGAAATGTAAAGTCCCTGAATGATAGCAAACATGATAAGTGAAACAATGACCGAACTGCCTCCATAACTGACAAGAGGAAGCGTAACACCGGTCAGTGGTATAAATTTTGTCACTCCGCCAATTGTCAAAAAGACCTGAAATCCGTAAATAACCGCAAGGCCAACCGCCACAAGCTTATAAAACGTATTTTTAAAACGCATTGAGATGTTCATAAACATAACAAAACAACTGACACAGACAAGAATCAGACACATACCGAAAATCACCCCAAACTCCTCCGTAATTGCCGAAAAAATAAAATCTGCTTCGACAACGGGAATTTTGTTTGGAGCACCCTGTCCAAGCCCCATGCCGAACCAGCCACCGGTTCCGATTGCAAACAGAGATTGAGAGATCTGATAGCCGGCCTCCTCAATCGAACCAATCGGATCCTTCCATGCCTGTACGCGAATGCGCACATGGGCAAATAAATGGTATCCGATCACCGCAGCAGCAGCCCCCGCCGCAAAGCCGAGCAGATAATAACCAATGTTTTTTGTGGCCACATAGAGCATCGCAAAATAAACAACGAAGAAAATAACCGCACTTCCAAGATCTTTTGACAGCACAAGGATCATAACATGCAGGCCTGCCACTGCGGCACTCAGTACAATCTGTTTGAACTCCGCGGACTTCGCAAACAGTCCCGCAATTGCAAATACAAAAATAATTTTCACAAATTCTGACGGCTGAAATGTATAGCTTGCAATCGTAACATTTAACTTGGATCCGTTAACAACATTTGAAAACAACATAACAACGGCAAGCGCCGTGATACCAATTGCAGCATACAGCCAATAAAACTTATCAAACTGTTTAAATTTCTTCAACGCAAACGGAATAAACATAGTTATCACAATCGATACTGCTACAATTTCAAACTGTTTGACCGCTTTCTCATAGGAAAGTCTCGTCAAAATAATAAAACCAATGGTCAGTAGCATGCACATATTATTGACAATCAACCGATTTGCATTCGGATAAATCACACGATAAAGCATGATGACACCAAACAACGCTACTTGCTGCACCGCGTAAAACAAAATCAGTTTTCCGTCCTTCATTTCGAGACACAAGGCCGCAAATGAAATAAAGTGAATCAAAAACATAAAAATATTTTGGCGGATATAAATACCGTTTCTGCTCTCTTCATCCGCATAACGAAATACACTGAAGCACTCAAAGGTATAGACTGCCATAAATAATATGATCAAATATTTAGATAATTCAATAATTACATTTGCCATGAATTATTCGACTCCCCTGTTTAGATGCCCCTTTGTAAATTCATCAAACGGCATCTGCAGCTTATTTCTTATCCCATCTCCTTGATACAACTCTGCTTCATAAAAACGGAGGATTTCACCTACCTGTTCTTCTGTTTCGGTCGTAAACTGCAGTCTGACAGAACTCGGCCTCAGCCGATTTATGAATGTTCGCTCTCCGTGCAAGGAAACAGGAACGCTGTTCCAAATAACATTATAACACTCTGCACATATATTGTTGCATGGAAATTTCGTCCCATACCGATCCGTGATTTCCAAAATCCCCGGTACCAG
>CAZBRY010000044.1:0-2312 GCA_964494285.1 uncultured Lachnospiraceae bacterium | reverse complement strand
ACACTGCGCGGAAACCATCATCGGAAGACGTCCGTAAAGGAATAACTCTTCCCCCAAAATCCCTCTTTTTAGAAGTTCATTTCTATTTAGTTCGATCGGCACTGTCGTTTTTGTGCAACCGTAAGACAGCAGCATCTCTTGCGCCTCTTTGTTCCATGCATACAAATGAAAATCCGCGATCACTTCCTTTGCATAATGAATTTGCATCAAGTAGAACAAACTTTCATAGTTGGATATCAGCACTCCGGCAATCTCGTCTTGATTCAGCAGGGTTTCAAGCAATGCTCGTTTTCTTTCAAAATAATGGTTCCTGATAATATTAGGAAAAACAAGCACAAGCCGTTTTCCCGCCACACGAGCGCTTTCTAATATCGCGTTTGTCTCGATCTTTTCCCTACATTGATCCGATGCAATTACGCCTTTCTCCTTTGTCTTCTCAAACAAAAATACCGGAACAGATATCAGATCTACACATGGCTGACTGAGCGCTGCGTAAAACTGTTCCCACGTCGTTACTCCGCAATGAATCGGATACGCTCCCATTCCTTGCTCTGCATTCTCTTCCTTCTCTACTCTCTCTGTTGCCTCTGTCTTTTCCACCTTTTGAGGAAGCGCTCGTTGATATCCTGCCAACATCTTACCTGTCAGACTCATAAGCGCCGATCGGCGCAGCTCATTTAACCGTCCGACCGAAAGGAAAACATCCGGCTCCATCTCGATTTTCAACTCTATGATTTCAAAGGGGGTACCTCCGGTCTTCTCTAATTGTTTTCTGACGGCAGCTTCCGTCAGCGGCTGCTTGTCAGCTCTCTCCGTTATACCGCCGGCCGCACTCGCCTCGCAGGAATCGCCAATCAGCGTCAGCGTCGCAGGTTCTCCTTTTTTTAGACAGGCAAATGCCTTTAACAAAATTTTATTAGTTTCCGCGTAACGTGCGTAAACCTCGTTTCGCTTCTCTTCATCAGCAGTCTGATAACCTGGTTTTTCTATCGTAATCATTTCTCTGCCGTTTTGTTTGAAGTAATAGCCTTTACTGTTTCCGCTTCTCGTATATAAATCCAAAAGGGTTTGTAAATCCTCACACTTCACGTGATAACTTCCTGCAAAGGACTGCAGGCAAAAATCGATGTATTTGCGATAAATACCTGTCACTCCTGCTACATAATCGGGTTTTTTCATTCTGCCCTCTATTTTGAATGAAGTAATTCCGGCCGCGATCAGCTGCGGCAAAAACTCCAATGTGCAGATGTCTTTGGCACTTAATAAATATTGTCCGTTATAGGGAAGTCTGCAGGGTTGCGCACAGCGTCCCCTATTCCCGCTCCTTCCTCCGATCAGGCTGGAAAACAGGCACTTTCCCGAATAGCTATAACATAGTGCACCGTGGATAAAACATTCCAGTTCCATACCCGTTTCCTGATAGATGCCGGCAATTTCCCTCAGGGAGAGCTCCCTTGCCAAAACAACTCGCTCTACTCCAAACCCCTTTAAAAGCTTGACTCCCTCGACATCCGTAATCGCCATCTGGGTGCTGGCATGGACGGGAATATCCGGAAAATGACGCCGGATATAAGAAATCGCGCCGAGATCCTGCACGATCACGCCGTCTATCCCTGCCAAATAAAACGATTCCAAGTATGAATCTAATTCAAATAATTCCTCATTTTTTAAAAGCGTATTAACCGTTAAGTAAATCTTTTTCCCAAACAGATGTGCTTCATCAATTGCCTTTAGGATTTCTTCCTCTGTAAAATTCTTCGCATATGCCCGTGCACCATATCTGCCGCCGCTCAAATAAATCGCATCGGCACCCGCCCTCAAAGCCGCTTGAAAGCATTCATAATCACCTGCCGGCGATAGCAATTCTATTTTCTTCTTTTCCATAAACCCACATTTCCCTATTGAAGTAGAAAAGACTGTCAATATTGACAGCCTTTTTATTTATTTCTTACCATCAGTAATTTCGCTCTGATAGTTTCTGATCATTTTCTCTTTGCTCTCCAGCTTGATTTGGGACGCAATCAACTCATGCTTCAAATCGTATAATTCCTTATCCTTTGCTTCAATCTCCTCTTCCAACGCTTCGATCTGCTTTTTCGCCTTGAAATAATCATCGGCTACGTTCAGCTGTAATAAAACATTCTGCATATCAAGCGGCTGTCTTCTGAAAGAATCAACTTTACTATATTCAGCAATCTTGTTATTGATATAGGATGCTACCTTTTGTAAGTATTCCTCGCTCTCATAACCACATAAGGTAATTACTTTTCCACCGATAATTACCTCGGCATCATTTTTCGAAGCCATACAAC
>CAZBRY010000043.1:0-13910 GCA_964494285.1 uncultured Lachnospiraceae bacterium | reverse complement strand
CGTTCCGGAGAGGTAAAGCCTCCCGGCAAGACCGTGGTTCCCCCTGCCTGCCCAAAGGGATTTAATTTGACATTACCCCATTGCGCCTCCTTTGTTTGTATTGGAGAGGTTTCCATATAATTTCTTAGATTTGTCATATGCCAATGAAAATCGGGACTGTTTGACATAACGCCGATGGAATTATTGATGATCTGTGCTCCTGCATTTGTGGGCTCAATGACTACGCATGCGCCGCTCCTGTCAGCTGCGATCCAATGAAGCGGTGCAATTGTGTTTGTAACAGGATCTGTGATGCCTACGATGGTAATGTCTCTTAACAGGGTGGAAAGATCTTTTACGGCGGCACAGTTGCCAAGAATATAGTGGAGGAAATCGATGGACGGAATCGGTTCCGCATCCATATGCGCCGCATGTATATCATATTGGGCATAGCCGTCGTTAAATAATGCAGCCGCCGCAAATCCCATTTCATTGACACCATCAAACAGTCCAAAAACACCATCCATTTCCTGACCGAGACAGATAAATTTATAAGAGTTTTTAATTTGATAATTATTCAGGCAGTTATTCCATATATGAAAACGGGGAATAATATAGAACTGCGGCTCAATATCATATGAAAAATCCATGGTTCTCCCAAGAAACAGGTCATTTGATTCTGATTGCAAGGTCATTGCGGTGCACATGAGAACCTCCTTTAGGGTGCTGTTTGTATCAATATATGAAAATAAGCGGCGAATGTGCTTGCCTCCCGCAGGCTTATCATAAGGCAATGCGGTATTTTGTCATCCAATAATTGACTTGCAGCAAATAGGCGATCTGCTGAGGACCGGCCATCAGTTGTCCATACCATGGCTTTCCGTAATCAGAAGGGGAAGACAGAAAGGTTTTTATCTTTTTTTGATCTACCAAAGCATGGATCGGGGCATTCGGATCGGATAAAACATCCAGGAGAAGGCCGCCCAACAATTTTTCATAATCGGGATGGTAGGTTTTTGGGTAAGGACTTTTTTTGCGATATAGGATTTCATCGGGTACAAGCCCCTGTCCCGCCTGTCGGAGCAGTCCCTTTACAACCCCGCCGGCTGATTTCATTTCCCAAGGCACATTCCAGATATATTCGACAATACGGTGATCTGCAAAAGGAACCCTGGCTTCTAGTCCTGAATACATACTGCACCGATCCATGCGGTCAAGCAGTGTTGCCATAAACCATTTGAGATTGAGATAGGCAATTTCCCTTCGGCGTGCTTGTGTCGGATTTTCTCCGGGCAGACGAGGTGTTTCCCTTATGGAGTTATCGTATGCGGATTGCACATAACCATAGAGATCGACAGAAGAAAGAAAATCTGCAGACAGCAGCTGTGTTCTTGCCTCCATGTCTGACGACCACGGGAAAATAGAGGCTGCCATCATTTCTGCTTTGTGAAACCACGGATAGCCTCCGAATATTTCATCGGCGCATTCTCCGGTGAGCGCCACTTTATTTTGTGAAGCCACTTTTTTGCAAAAGTAGAGCAGAGAGGATTCCACATCCGCCATATTCGGAAGATCCCTTGCATCTACGGCATTGTATAAATTGTCGATCAGGTCAGTGTTGTCACACTCGAGATACGTATGTCGGCTATTTACGGCTTTGACCATCTTATCGACATAAGGGCGGTCTTGCGACGGCTGAAAGGAATTAGAACGGAAATTTTTCTCATTGCCTGAGAAATCAAAGGAATAGGTGGTGAGCTGTTTTCCGAAAAGTTTTAATTCCTTTGCGCAGATAGCAGTAATCAGACTGGAGTCAACGCCCCCCGATAAAAAGGTGCAGATAGGAATATCGGAGACCATCTGACGCTTAACAGCATCTGTTAAAAGATAAGAGGTTTTTTCTACCGTTTCATCAAAGGAATCCTCATGGGGCGCGCTGACAAGATTCCAGTAGGCTTCTTCCCATGTGCCCGATTCATTAAACAGGAGAAAGTTACCCGGCAGAACCTCTCTGACATCCTTAAATACACCAATGCCGGAAGTTCTTGCAGGACCCAGACCAAATACTTCGCATAAACTATCGCTGTCGATTCTGGGCTCAAATCCAGGAAATTCAAAGAGCGCTTTGATTTCCGAACCGAAGAGAAAGGTATCGTCATAAAATAAAGGCTTAGCGCCCAACCGATCTCTAACAAGGCAGAGGGTATGGCGTTTTTCATCCCAAACCGCAAATGAAAAGATGCCATTCATCTGCCGGATGAAGGAGACTCCCAATGTCATGTATCCGATCAGAACGACCTCCGTGTCACATCGTGTCTCAAAATGGCAGCCCATGCTGAGGAGCTGCTCTTGCAGCTCCTTCGTATTATAAAGTTCTCCATTATAAACAATCGTATAAGGGCAGCCTCCAAGGCTCCTTGTCATGGGCTGTTGTCCGTTTGACAAGTCAATAATGGAAAGACGTCTGTGTACAAGTCCGGCCTGTGCGGAAAGAAAATCACCTTCTTCATCAGGCCCTCGGTGTTTGAGTGCCTGCTTCATACATGTCAGCACGTGTCTCCATTTTCCTTCTTCTTTTTTGAAATCATTTTTCAAATTGCAAAAGCCAGATATTCCACACATTCGATTCTCCGTTTCTCCATAAAATTTGAAAAGTATCAAGCAGCAGTTGCGTTTATTTGTCAGGGCATCTGGGAGCAAGAATCAGTGGTTGAAGCTGTCTGCCCTCTAATGCTTCCTTTATGGCAGGAAGGAGCATGCTAAAGTCAGAAACCATAGAATGAGGCTTGCCCAAATAGTTATCCTGTCCAAAGGGAACAAAGTAAATGTTTTTTGTATTTATTAATGTCCCAATGTTTTTTAAATTATTACCAAGAGCGTCATTAGTAGATAAAGAAATGACAACAGGCTTATTATTTCTTAACAGTCCTTTTGCGGCCATTAAAACTGTGGAGTCGGTAATTGCATTCGCGATCTTTGCAAGCGTATTGCCGGTACACGGTGCAATGACAATGATATCCAGCAGATTATTGGGGCCGAGTTTTTCAGCTTCCGTAATTGTAATGACCGGCTTATTCCCTGTAATTTCCTCTGCTCTTTGCAGAAAGTCATCCGCATTTCCAAATCGTGTATCTGTGCATTGAGAATATTCAGAAAAAATAGGGTAGACATTGGCTTTTTCTTCTACAAGACTTTTGATTTGGGGAAAGACTTTATGAAAGGTGCAAAAGGAACCGGTGAGGGCAATGCCTACATTTTTCCCGTCAAAATTCATGGAATTCCTTCTTTCATTAATAAAATAATTTCATTTGCCAAAATGTCCGCAGAGCTTTTTGGAGATATTTTTCCCGGCAGTCCGGGATAGAGCTTGGCATTCAACCCTCTTTGCATTGCATAGTCATAGTCGATGCCGCCGGGAGCAGAAGCGATATCAACGATAACTGCTTCCTGCTTGATTAGGGTAAGACAATCCTGATTCAATACGGGTGCGGGGATCGTATTGAAAATAAAATCGAATTTGGGCAGGATGTTTGTTTTTTCCGACAAGTGCACGGAGTTGAGACCGGAGGCCTGCGCAAAGGCTAAAGCCTTTTCTGATCTAGCCGCAATCGTAACAATCGCGTCCAGCCCTTTTAATTTTCCCGCAAGGATCTTGGCACATCGTCCGTAGCCAAGTACAAGGCAGTTGCTGTTGTGAAGATTGCTGTCTCCGGTCAAAATTGCTTCCATGATGGCGCCCTCGGCAGTAGCAATGGCATTTAAAATTGCAATTTTTTCATTTTTCATTAAATCATAATATAAGATTTTTTGATTCTTGCAAAATTCAGATAGATCAGCAGGAATCATGCCACAGACAAGAACGTGGTTTTTGTTCAATAAGCTTTGCAGATCCAATGCGACCTGCTTTGAATCCTTTGTAAACGGAATCGGTCCGATCAGAAAATGGCTGCGCAAGGTCAGCTCCTCCAAAGAGGACGATATGGCACAGCCTTCTTCCCGTATATTTTCCGGGAGTCGGTAGATGTTTACCAAATATCCTTTTTGCAGAAGCATTTTTGTCAGATAAAGATGTCGACGATCGCCGCAGAAAATTCCGATTTCTTTCTTTTTCATATATTTTATTTCCTCCCTTACGCTACATTATATGGGAGGATAAAAAATCTGTGATTGAGGATTTTGGACATAAAGTTTCGCAGTGCCGGGATTACATGCCCGGCTCTGCGATTCTGGAAACTGCGACGTAGATATCAGAAATTTTATACCAGGTAGGATAATCGGTGATGCCGTTTGCAGGCAGACCGAAGATCGACTGAAAGGTGCTGACAGCGTTGGCGGTATTCTGGCCGTATATGCCGTCAGGGGTGACGGTGGGGATCAAAGGATAGTTAAGAGCAATGCGGTTAAGCTGCTCCTGAAGCTGAGCCACCTTGTCACCGCTGCTGCCGATGGTCAGATTATAGCCGGGCCAAGAGGAGGGGACACCTGATACCTGCTCAGTCGTATTGATAAACATGTCGCTTCCGTAATAATGATGAATGATTTCGATTGGTGCATAGCCTTGGTCACTGAGATACTGGGATCCCCACTGGCTCATGCCATTTGGGCAGGTCACGCGTCTGCCATCGCAGTATTGGGTCAAAATTGGTTGCCGTATGCCGGGACGCGACAGGAAGTTAGAGAAAATTCCATCTACGACATAGTCTACATTTTGATAGATATTTCGCCCGTAAATCCATTTTTGGTCAAAAGCAGTCGAGGATGTGACCGTAAAGTTGTATCCTTTGTTTCTATACCACTCCGTATAAACCCTATTCATCGTAAAGGAGAGGATTGCAAGTGTATTTGCATAAATGGCGGATTCGTTCCATGTGGCGTAAATTTCCGAGGAAACGACGTTCTTGATATAATCCTTATAGCGGACATAATGGTTGGAAGCGGTTGTATCGTCAGGAACGCCGTCATGTACAATAACAAATTCCGGAATGACAACGCTGCTTAAGACAATTTCGCCGGTCTCCGCAATGGGCTTGACCTCATCTTCAGGAATCTTAGGCGGATATTCCCCATAAAGAGTATGGTCAGGGATTACGATGATGTCTTCCGGGCTGACGGGGGCTTCCTCGGGAACCATGTGGGCGGGTTGAATGGCGAGTGAATCCGGCAGTATTTCAGCGCCGTTAATCACAAGCTCCTGATAGCCGGACGCCCGAATTGTAATTGTACATTCGGTATAAGGCATTTCCTCCTGCGGTGTCACGCTGTATTCGAGCGGCGGTGTTGCAATATCGATTGCTTCTGTTTGCCCGGAGCTGTTTGTCTGCAGCTCGTCGATCGTGGAGTCGGGAACGCCGGTATAAGAAATTATGACAGTTGCACCCGCTATTGGGACACTGCCAATTGTAGAAGTAAGGTTGATGGAAAGTTTTCCTGTATCAGGCATAATAATACCTCTCGCAATTATTTCTTATTTAATATATGCGGCACGATTTATCTGTTGACAGAAGAATAAAAATCACGCATACTGAAACTAAATTAATTAAATTAGAGGAACAAAGTGATTTAAGTAGAGGTTTATTGAATTGTTAATTTAGCTAATATTAGTTAAAATAATTAAGGTAAGAGGAGGAACAGAGATGGGATTTCGAGAGGATTTTGTATGGGGCGTTGCGTCTTCTGCCTATCAGGTTGAAGGTGCGATCAACGCGGATGGAAAGGGACAGCATATTTGGGATGTGTTTACGAGAGAACAGGGAAAGGTTTATGAGAATCAAAATGCAGAGAATGCCTGTGAATTCTATGCCCGATATCGGGAGGATATTCGTCTGATGAAGGAGCTTGGTATTCGGGCTTATCGCTTTTCTCTGAATTGGACTAGAATTTTTCCGGAGGGGATTGGGCGGATTAACGAGGCCGGCGTCGATTTTTATAATAAAGTAATCGATGAGCTGCTTGCAAATGAGATCAAACCTTATATCACATTATTTCATTGGGAATATCCATATGAGCTGCATAAAAAGGGCGGATGGCTGAATGCGGAAAGTGCAGACTGGTTTGCGGAATATGCGGCTCTTGTGACGGAACGTTTTTCCGATCGCGTGACAAAATATTTTACGCTGAATGAACCACAGTGCTTTATTGGTCTGGGTTATCTACAGGGCACATATGCGCCGGGTTTGAAGTGTACGAATACGGATTTGTTCCAGATGGCGCACAATGTACTTCGAGCGCACGGAAAAGCAGTACAGACAATGCGAGCGCATGCAAAGCAGCCAATTCAAATTGGATTTGCACCGACCGGCCAGATCAGCTATCCGAAGTCGGAAAATGCGGCAGATGTTGAAGCGGCAAGGAAGCATTTATTTGCTTGCCCACAAGAGCTTGATAATTGGACGTGGAATCTGGCATGGTGGATGGATCCCGTGCTTCTTGGCAGGTATCCAGAGGATGGTATGCGGCTTTACGAGCGATTTCTTCCTAAAATCACGCCGGCGGACATGAAGTTGATCAGTGAGCCGATTGATTTTCTCGGGCAGAATATCTACAACGGGCATATGATCGGCGCGCCGATGGAAAACAGCAGCGATGATGCAAAACGCAGGGGATATGAGATTTGCAGACGATACGACGGCTTTCCGCGCACGGCGATAAAGTGGCCGGTGACTTATGAATGCCTTTACTGGGGGCCGCGATTTCTCAGCGAACGATACGCGAAGCTGCCGATTTATATTACGGAAAACGGGATGTCTTGTACAGATGTCATTTCGCTGGATGGCAAGGTGCATGACCCGAATCGGATTGACTTCCTTGCAAGATACATCGGACGTCTGCGCGATGCAGCAAATGACGGGGTCGATGTGCGGGGATATTTCCAGTGGTCATTTACGGACAATTTTGAATGGGCGGAGGGTTATAATGAGCGATTCGGCATCGTTTATATAGATTATCCGACGCAACGCAGAATTCCAAAGGATTCCGCTTACTGGTATCAAAATGTAATTCAAAGCAACGGCGAATCGCTCACATAAGAGATTTTTGCTATCAAATAATACTTAATCCAGGTTCAGCTTCCTGCTCGTAAGCTGCCAGGTTGTCACATAGAATACTACACAAAGAAGCAAAGTCATTCCTATGCTTGTACCCAAGGAAAAAAAGACGTAATTGACCATGTCTTTGATTGATTCGACCTGAGCACTGGAAACCATGTAGCTGAAATAATTCGTAAATGAAAAAATGAACAGAGAAATCACCTGAACGATTGTGTAGATTCCGCAGAACGCAAGGATGGAGCCGATGATCTTGTGCTTCGTAATCAGCTGTCCGATTGCGAGAGAAGCGCTCACATTTAAAAATGAATAAAGAGCGTTGACAACGATTGCAACGGGAATCAGACAGATCAGGATAGAAAACGGCATTGGGCTGTTAAGCTTATACTCTGCAAGAAATGTTAAGAATTCCTGGTAAGCATTTCGCAATTCGCCGGAATCAAACTGAGAAAAGACAAGGAACATAGCGGAAACAAAGAGCATCACATGAGTAATGCAGAGCCAGATCGTTGCGGTAAGTCCTTTGCCAATAATCAGTGTATGCACAGAAATCGGCAGTGTATGTGTCAGATAGCCTTCATCACTGTACATCGTCTTATAAAACCGAAGGACGATATAAATATAGGCTGCACATGTTACCCCGATTAAAGCGCAAATGCAGAGCATGAGTGCGGATATGGAAAGACCCTGAACCAGGGCATTTTCGGAATCCGGCAAAAAGATCCTCGAGATGAAACTGCCGAACAGCGTGATAACGATTAATAGCAGGTTGATGGGAAGCAGAATCTTTGTGGTTGCGATCCATTCCTGTCTGAATAACTTCTTTAACATGCGAACACCTCCCTGAACAGTGCATCTACGGATTTATTGTTTTTCTCGCGGATATCGTCGATCGTAGAATGCAGGATGACTTCTCCGTTTTTAATAAAAACTGCTTCGTCAAGCACGTTTTCGATATCCGATATCAAATGCGTGGAAATCAATATAGTAGCGTTTTCGTTATAATTAGTAATGATCGTATTTAAAATATAATCCCTTGCGGCCGGATCAACTCCGGCAATTGGCTCGTCGAGCAGGTATAGGTCAGCGTCCCGGCTCATGACAAGGATAAGCTGTACCTTCTCTTTTGTGCCCTTTGAAAGCGTTTTTAATTTTCGATTTGGCTCGATGCCGAGGTTCTTTAACATCGTATTGGCTCGATCCATATTGAAATCCTTGTAGAATTCGGCAAAATAGCTAATAATGTCACTCACCTTCATCCAAGAATTCAAATAAGTGCGTTCCGGAAGATAAGAGACGCATTTTTTTGTCTCAAGAGACGGTGCCATGCCATTGATTGTGAGTGTGCCTGCGGTCGCCGTCAAAATTCCGCTTGCAATTTTAATTAGCGTTGTTTTGCCGCTTCCGTTTGGCCCCAGCAGTCCGATAATCTTTCCGCTCTCAAGCGTCAGATTTAGATTGTTCAGCGCGCAAAGTGTGCCGTATTTTTTAGTTAAGCCGTTACATTCTATGATTGTGCTCATTGTTCGCCCTCCTCTGCTGAGCTCTGTATTAGATTGACAATCTCCTGATTGCTGAATCCATATTGCCTCATTTTCTCAAAAAACAGCTTCACTTCCTCGGAAGCCAGTTTTTTTCTTAAATCCTGTATCATGGTGGTGTCCTCCGTTACCATTCTGCCGCTTGTGCGCATTGTGATGATCAAACCGCTGCCTTCCAGCTCGGAAAAGGCCTTCTGCATTGTATTTGGATTGACAGCCGCCTCTGCTGCCAGCTCTCTTACTGAGGGCAGCTTGCTGCCCGGCTGGTAAAAGCCTGCTACGACACGCATTTGAATTTCTTCAATAAGCTGTAGATAAATTGCACGGTCACTATCTAATTTCCATGACATAATAGTCCTCCTTTCAATTCTTCTGTATTAATACAATAATACAATAATACATCCAAAGAAAAATGTCAACATAAAAAAACGCCTTGCACAAATAAAAAATTCCATCTTGTGTAAGGCGTTTTTATGTAGCTGTTCACGATTCGATTACTGTTATTTATTCTTCATCAACCTCGCTGTCCAAAGTGTCTTCTTCTGGAAGCTCTTCTTCATCGGGATCCGGTAGCGTCATTTTGACTTTGTCAATCCGATTTTTGTCCATCTCCATAACCTGTAAGAGCGTGCCGTCCTCTAATTCTACGGATTCGCCGGCTTCCGGTATCTCGTCAAGTTTTTCGATGATCAGCCCGCCGATGGAATCATAATCCTCCGAATAAAGCTCAAGACCGAGCGCATCATTAATATCGTCAAGTTTCATGGAGCCTTCTACAAGATACTCATGATCATCGAGCATTTGGATCAGGTCTTTTTCATCCTCGTCAAACTCGTCACGAATTTCGCCGACGATTTCCTCCAGAAGATCCTCAAGCGTCACCAGTCCGACTGCGGCACCGTACTCGTCCAAAACGATTGTCATGCTGATAGAATTCTCGCGCATTTCCATCATCAGCTCGGAGGTCTTTTTATATTCAAACGTAAAGTTTGCTTCCCGCATTAGATTACGAATGCCAAACAGCTCTAAGTCCTCATAAAAGAGAACATCCTTCATATTTATAATACCAACAATGTTATCGGTCGAATCTTCGTAAACCGGAATACGCGTGTACTTCTCTTCAAAAAAGACTTCCTTCAGCTCGTGATAGGACGCGTCAATACTGACACAGGACATTTCCACGCGAGGGATCATAATATCCTTGGCAAGGGAATCTCCAAAGTCAACAACATTATAAATCATTTGTCGCTCCTCACTCGCGATTACGCCATCCTCATGGCTGACATCCACAATCGTACGAAGCTCGTATTCGGTCATCGCCGAGCGGGCGGTGTCCGCATCGATGTGAAAGAGCTTTAACAATCCGTTGGACAACCTATCGATAATATAAATGACAGGAGTCAGAATTTTTGTAATAAAAAGAATAATTCCGCCGTAAGCGAGAGAAATATTTTCGCTGTATAAGGACGCAAAGGACTTCGGTGTAATTTCGCCGAATATTAATATTAACAACGTGAGTACGCCGGTTACAATTGCAACGGAATTGTTTCCCCAGATGCTGAGGGCAAAGGTCGTGGCCAAAGAGGAAGCGGAAATATTGACAACGTTATTGGCAACAAGCACCGTACTCAGCATTTTCGCGGGACGCTCCAAAAGCTTTAGCGTCGTCTGGGCACGCTTATTGCCATCATCCGCGAGAGAACGCAGCTTCATGCGGTTTACTGTTGTCAATGCTGTCTCCGCTGAAGAAAAGAATGCAGAAAGAGCTAAAAGTAAAACTAAACTGACGCATTGTATGACACCATCGGTATCCAAAAGTAAATCCTCCTTGTTTTTCGTACTAAGTCCAAAATAGATAGACATACCACATATTATATTTTATACTAAATCATACCGCATAATTATGCGGTATGTCAAGAATAGAACAAAAATTTCATAAAAAATTTCATAAAATATTGTACAGGATAAGGAAATTGTGATACGATAAAATAAATTGTCAAATCGTGTCTTTTGGGCTGAAAAGAATGCATCTAAGACAATAAAAAAACCGGAATTTCGGATCAGGGGGAGGCTTTTAGAATGGCTGAAGAAGCAAGCTATGAGGATATCATGAGTGCACAGAAAACGAAAACGATGGAGGAGACGGATAGAAAATGTCCGCAATGCGGCGGTACAATGGATTTCGATCCGGCGACGGGCGGCCTGCATTGCCCATTTTGCGACTATCAGGAGGAAATCGAGGAAGCGGCGTCTGAAGCGGCGTCGGCATCAGCACAGGAACAGGATTTTGAGACTGCGGAGCTGACGGGAAACTGTGACTGGGGCATGGCACAGAAGACGGTAAGCTGTAAGTCGTGCGGTGCACAGTCCGTATATGATGCTCTGGAGGTTGCCAGTGTCTGCCCTTACTGTGGTTCTAACCAGGTCATGGAGGCAAACGACGTGGTTACGCTTGCACCGGGCGGAGTCGTTGCGTTCAAAATTACCGCAAAACAGGCGGGTGATGCATTCAAATTGTGGATCAAGAAAAAGTGGTTTTGTCCGAAGGAGGCAAAGGAGAGTGCAAAAGCGGAGTCCTTTCAGGGCGTGTATTTGCCTTATTGGACCTTTGATGCGGACACGATGACCTCTTATACAGCGAAATATGGAATTGAGAGGACGGTCAAGCGGGGAGATAAGAATGAGACGGTAACGGACTGGTATCCGACGTCCGGCACATACAGCCAATTCATCAATGACCAGCTCGTATCCGGAACAACAAACCATGAAGAGGGAACGATGCTTGCGATTGAGCCGTTTGACACGGAGGATAATCGTGTATACCGGCCGGAATATATTGCGGGCTTCGCAGCGGAGCGCTACTCGATTGGATTAAAGGATGCATGGGAAAAGGCGAAAAATTTTATTAGAAACCGCTTGCAGGGACTGATTGAAAGCAAGATTAGAGATGAGGAAAATGCGGATTCGGTTAAAAATCTTACGATGAGAACGACCTACGAGAATATTACATACAAATATTTGATGCTTCCTATCTGGATCTCAAGCTTTACCTACAAGGGAAAGGTTTATCAGTTTATGGTAAACGGACAGACCGGCAAGGTAGGCGGGCATTCACCGGTTTCCGCACTGCGTGTTGCACTTGCTGTGCTGATTGTACTTGCAGTTATCTGGCTGATTATGTGGCTTTCTAATTAAAATAGGATTGACAGCCGTTTCAAAAACCTATATACTACTATTCATATTTAAATTATAGGAATAGTAGTATACAGGAGGACGAAACGGTATGGCATATGAATTCGAAACGAGTTGTTTGCACGGAAAAATAGAAGAGCACGATGAAACGCATTATGGTGCGCTCAGTTATCCGATTTATCAGACCGCTACCTTCTCGCACAAAAGCCTTGGCGAGAGTAGCGGTTATGATTATTCGAGACTGCAGAATCCGACACGGCAGCATCTGGAGGAGGTGATGAGCGTGTTGGAGGAAGCATATGATACGCTCGCTTTTTCGAGCGGCATGGCAGCGATATCAGCTATGATGGAGCTCTTTGAGCCTGGAAGCCATATCATTGCTTCTGAGGATTTGTACGGTGGAACAACTCGTTTTTTTGAAAAAATCAATCGAAAAAACGGTTATGAGTTTACCTATGTGAATACATCTGATCAGAAACAGATCGAAGCGGCTATACAGGAGAACACCGTAGCCGTTTTTGTTGAAACGCCTACTAATCCGATGATGCATATAACGGATCTGCGAAAAACCGCAGAACTAACAAAGAAACAGGGGCTTCTGCTCATTGTGGACAATACATTTTTATCCCCGTATTTTCAAAAGCCACTGCTGCTTGGCGCAGATATTGTCGTAGAGAGCGGAACGAAATTTTTATGCGGACATAACGATACGCTGGCCGGATTTTTATCGGTGAAGGATCGAGTGCTTTCAGAGAAGCTGCGTTATCTGCTCAAAACTACAGGAGCGGGACTTGCACCATTTGATAGTTGGCTGCTACTGAGGGGAATCAAAACATTGCCGTTGCGCATGGAACGCCAGCAGGAGAATGCATTTGCGATTGTAAAATGGATGCGCGCTCAAAAGGAGATAGAGCGGGTCGCCTATATCGGCTTAAAAGCACATCCTTCCCATGAAATTCAGAAAGGTCAATCTACGGGCTTTGGCTCGATGATTTCCTTTACGGTGGATAGCGAGGAGACTGTCGGCCGCCTGTTAAACGGAGTTAAGCTGATTCGGTTTGCAGAGAGCCTTGGCGGGGTGGAGAGCCTAATCACGTATCCGGTTACGCAGACGCATGCCGATCTGCCGCTTGAGGAGCGGTTAAAGCGGGGAATCGATTACCGGTTGCTCAGGCTTTCGGCCGGCATTGAAAATGTAAAGGATTTGATTGAAGATTTGGAGCATGCTTTGCATGCGTAAATTATTGAAGATGGAGGAAGCTTGCGATGAGCCGGTTTGACGAGATTATTGACAGGAAGAATACATACAGTCTGAAATATGATTACGCAAAGGAGCGCGGCATTCCGGAGGATACGCTTCCGATGTGGGTGGCCGATATGGACTTCCGGGCGCCCGAGGAGGTGCTGACCGCTTTGAAGGAGGAGGCTGAGCACGGGATTTTTGGCTATAGCGAGCCGAAGGAGGATTACTATGAGGCGGTGCGGGGCTGGTTTTTAAGAAATCACAGGTATTTTTTTGAGCGGGAATGGATCGTAAAGACGCCGGGCGTCGTATTTGCGATCGCGGCAGCAATACGTGCTCTGACGAAAAAAGGGGACGCTGTTATGATTCAGCGGCCCGTGTATTATCCTTTTTCCGAGGTGATCCGGCAAAATGAGAGAACGCTTGTCAACAATCCGCTGCGTCTTGTAAATGGCCGCTATGAAATCGACTTTGCGGATATGGAACAAAAGCTGGCGAATGAGCACGTTAAGCTGTTTGTTTTCTGCAGTCCACACAATCCGGTCGGGCGGGTATGGAAAAAGGAGGAGCTTTTGCGCATTGTGGAATTATGCCAAAAATATGGCGTTTTAATTGTTTCTGATGAAATCCATGCGGACTTTACGTATGAAGGATATATGCATATTCCAATTGCGGCGGTTGCGGGGAATTATGAGGAACAGATCATTACGTGTACGGCGGCGACCAAGACTTTTAATCTCGCGGGACTTCAGACATCAAACACAATCATTAAAAATGAGCGGATTCGCAGGGCGGTGTTGAACGAGATCCATAGGAACGGTTACAGCGAGATCAATATATTTGGTCTGTTGGCGACGAAGGCGGCCTATGAGCATGGAGAGGCATGGCTTGAGGAGTGCAGAGCAGATCTGA
>CAZBRY010000042.1:9414-14142 GCA_964494285.1 uncultured Lachnospiraceae bacterium | reverse complement strand
AGGTGGACTTGCCCGTTCTGACCGGACCGACAACCCCTATGTAGATTTCGCCGTTCGTTCTCTGCTGTATATCCTTGTACAAGTTGAATTCTTGCTCTTCATTCATTTTTTCCATAAAAATTCCCCTTACCGGTTTGTAACATTATATGTAAGGGGAAAGGATGTTTATTACCTTTTATCTGGAATTTTTATGGATTGTCCGATGCCGGCAATCGACATCAGTAAAAATTGATCTGCTGAATTTTCTGCTCAATATTCAAAAATAGGTCTACTAATTGTGGGTCAAAATGAGTGCCTCCCCACAAACGAATACGGTTGATCGCCTCACCATGCGTGAGCGGTTCTTCCCCGTCATTTTCATTTCTAAAATTATCATAGCTATTTATAATTGCGAGAATTCTCGCCTCAATTGGGATATTATCTGTCATCAGCTTATCGGGGTAACCCTTCCCATCCCATCGTTCATGATGATTTCTGCATATATAGTACGCGTAGGTTAAAAATGGGCTTTGGGGCACAACCTCCATGGCCTTTCTGATCGACTTGGCGCCAAACTCCGTGTGCGCATAATGAAGCCGTTTTTCCTGCGGGGTTAAATCTCCAGCATCAATCAGACAACAATCCGGAAGGCAGATCTTTCCAATGTCATGCAGTTTGGCCGCAGGCATAATAAGGCGCGCATGAGAAGCAGATACGCCAAACTGCTTTGCTCGTATAATTTCCTCCATGTACGGCCGCAGGTAACTCTCTACACGCTGTGAGTGTTCATATAACGACAAGGAACGTGTTTGCATTAATCTTGAAAACATTTCCAAAACTGTTTGCTTAAGCTCAGCAGCATTTTGCGTCTTGTTACGAAGAATCTCGATCAGCGCTTCATTGCCGCGCCTTAATTTGCGTTCGGCGTCCAAAATTTGAGCAATCATATCGATTCGCTCGCGAAGAAGTTCCCCCGTGTAAGGCCTTTTGATGTAATCAATTTTGCCTGTCAGCAGGCTTTCCTGCTTCGAGTCGACATCGTCGCGTTTCGTCATAAGGAGAATTCTAATTCTCTTCAGCTTCGGATTGCGCTTTAACTCCTTGAGTACAGGAAGGCTGGTTTCCTCCGGCATGTCCAAATCAAGCAAAACAATATGTGGCGGTTCCAGCATATTTTTTAATACTTCCAATGCTCTCGCTTCCGATGTAATAAAAAGTACTTCATATTCATCCTCCAGCGCCTTTTTGGCTGTCGCAAGATTTGTTGAATTATCATCGACAATCATTACCTTATACATAGCCGTCTCCATTCTCCGTCATTGGTATTGCCTGTAATCAACCGGCAAGTGTTTGGCACAATGCCTATTTTGTCATCATCAGATATTTCATCCCTTCCTTCAGACCGTCAACCGTCAGCCGATACATCTGGAAAATACCTTTAATGACAGTTTCTGCCTCTCTCCAAGGGGCGTGTCCCTGAGCCATCTTCGGATTCAGCCAAATAATCCTTTTGAAGTGCCGCTTCATGAGCTGCAACCATTCATAACCGGATACTCCATCATTTGGTCCCCTATAATTTCCTGTTGTGGAATACAGTTCTTCGGGCGCCATCGCCGCATCTCCGACAATGATGACCTTATAGTCTCCATTCAGATTTTTAAACAGCCATTCTGTCTTAAGCCAATCACCATTCTCACATTCCGGCGTATTGTATAATCTGGAATAAATACAATTATGAAAATAGTATGTCTTTACATCCTTAAAATGATTTGATTTATTTACAGACTGAAACAGTTCATTCAATAAGCTGCTGTAGGGAATCATCGTTCCCCCGGAGTCCATTAACAGCAGTAGCTTTACTGTATTCTTACGCGGACGGTCAAATACAATCTGTAAGTAGCCCCCGTTATTGCATGTTTGATCTATCGTTCCGTAAATATCGAGTTCCGTCTTCGGAATATCAAGTCTTGAGGAAAACTGACGCAGCTTTTTTAATGCGACCTGAAATTGTCTGTTATCAAGTACACGGTCGTTTCTAAAGTCTCGGAATTTCCGCTCACCAATCACCTGAAACGCAGACTGATAACCAGTATAACCACCGATTCGGACACCACCCATGTGTCCGCTAAGATTGCCAAATGAAGAATTGCCCGTGGTGCCAATCCACTGATTGCCACCATTGTGCTCCGTCTCCTGCTCCTTCTGGCGTTCTCTGAATCTCTCGAGAACCTCCTCCCTGTCAAGCGGACTGGCTTCTCCTTCAATCACGCCTCTCTTAAGCTCAAGCTCCTTACTTAATTCTGTCATCTCCGGCTTGTCAAGCCATCGTTTCATCTGCTCAGAAATATCGTCATAGGTTCCATGGATGCCATGAAAATACTCATGAAAGATCATATCGAATTGATCAAAATCTGTTTCCGTTTTCACGAGAATCATGCGGGCAATATAATAAAATTCCGTAATACTTGAACGGCACAGCCCTCGATCCATTGCCTCAACGAGAGAAAGCCATTCGCCAAGAGATACTTCCATTCCCTTTTCCCGCAGGAAATAAAAAAAATCAGTAAACATCCTTCCACCCGCTTTTACACATGATGCAACACCGCATCCAAATCCTCATCCTTTTTGATGACGGTTCCGATAAACGGCAGCTCCTTTTGAATACGGTCAGCTGAAATCCCGCCCAGCTGCAATGCCCTTATCCAGTCAATTAGCTCAGAGGTGCTCGGTTTTTTCTTCACCTCACGCATTTCACGAATCTCATAAAATACCTCCATCGCGTTTTGAAGCAGATTCTCCTCCACATGATCAAAATGTGTCGTAACAATTTCCCGCATCAGTTCTTTGTCAGGAAACGTAATATAATAAAAAATGCATCTTCTTAAAAATGCATCCGGCAGTTCCTTTTCCGCATTGGAGGTAATGATCACGATCGGGCGTTTCCGTGCAGCGATTGTCTGTTTCGTTTCGTGAATATAAAATTCCATTTGATCGAGCTCCCAAAGCAGGTCATTGGGAAATTCCAAATCGGCTTTGTCAATCTCATCAATAAGGAGCACAACCTGATCTTCGGAAGAAAATGCCTCTCCGAGCTTCCCAAGTTTGATATATCTAGCAATATCATCGACTCCCTCTTCTCCGAACTGTCCATCATAGAGCCTTTGTATCGTGTCATATACATATAGCCCGTCCTGCGCCTTTGTCGTCGACTTAATGTTCCAAATGAGCAGCTGCATCCCAAGCGATTCCGCAATCGCATTGGCTAGCATTGTCTTTCCGGTACCCGGTTCTCCCTTAATCAAGAGCGGTTTTTCAAGAATCCTCGCCACATTGACTGCCGACATGAGTTCCTCTGAGGCAACATAGGTTCCTGTGCTTTTAAATCCATTCTTATCAATATCCATTATTTACTATCAGTGCCCGCTTTTGGCACTGCCTCCGTTATAGATTTGGTTTTAGAATTTTGTCAGATATTGCTTGCAAAATGCCTTAACCTTATGTTACGATATTCCCGAATGAAAATCAAGATCATAATAGGGGTGTTCCCATGATTAAACAATACTACCAAAATAAAAGACCGTTACTATCCTTTGAGGTTTTTCCTCCAAAGAAAGAGGACGATTTTCCGGCCGTTTACAGTACACTCGATGAATTAAAGGCATTTTCGCCGGACTTTATCAGCGTTACATTCGGCGCAGGCGGCAGCAATTCCAAAAAGACTGCGGAGATCGCTTCCTATATTCAAAATGAGTGCAAGAAGCGCTTTTTCTTCTCAAGGAAAACGGATTGCATAACCTGCTTGCACTGCGTGGTGACCGTCCGCAGCTCATGACAGACGCGCAATATGAAAGCCGCGATTTTCTCTACGCAAATGAGATGATTTCCTTTATTCGTGAGCATTACATCAAGGAGCTTTGCATTGGCGCTGCCTGCTATCCGGAAAAGCATTTCGAGGCGGAAACGATCGATTCCGACTTGAACATGCTTTGTCAGAAAGTGGAGGCCGGTGCTGATTTTCTAATCACCCAGATGTTTTTTGACAACAGCCTCTTTTATGACTTTCGTGAAAAAATACGGAAGATGGGGATTTCTGCTCCAATTTCAACTGGTATTATGCCGATTACGAGTGCGAGCCAGCTTGGCCGCTCCGTTTCCTTATCCGGCTCATCCGTTCCCAAGAAGTTGACGGATCTCATTGCGAAATACGGCGATTCTCAGGTCGACATGCGCAAGGCCGGCATCGAATATGCGGTCGGACAAATTCAGGATTTAAGAAACAATGGCGTAGACGGCATCCACCTGTATACGATGAACAAGGCAGCTACAGCGAAAGAAATTCTTGCAATGCTGTAATTTTACATAATACAATAAAGAAGTGCGGGAAAATCATTTTGAATATTTCCCGCACTTCTTTATTCAGCTTACGTAGTTATCGAAATATCCCTGTACCAAAATAATCGGAGTGCCCTTGTCGCCGGAACCGCTCGTCAAATCGCAGAGCGAGCCAATTAAATCTGTCAACCTTCTAGGCGTCGTCCCCTGAGAGGCCATATCTCCCACAAGGTCTTCCTTTTTCTCTTTTATGCGTGTAGAAATTGCATTTTTTAACGCTTCGCCGGACAAATCCTTAAAATCGTTATCAGCCAGATATTTTAATTTAACTTCATTTGGCGTACCTTCCAGACCGGGTGTACTTGCAGGCGATACGCATGGATCCGCCAGCTCCCATATCTTCCCTACCGGATCCTT
>CAZBRY010000042.1:6708-9365 GCA_964494285.1 uncultured Lachnospiraceae bacterium | reverse complement strand
AACCATAACCTCCACATGCTTTCCGGTACGGTCAAGGAACTCCTTCTGAATATCCAACACAAGATCTGTGCAGTCCTTCGGAAACAGCTTGATCATATCTTCCGTCGATTTATTCGAGCCAAGCAGACCATATTGCTCATTGTATCCGCTTCCATCAACGGCACTTGTCAAAATATCGTCCAGTCCGCAGACGATTTCAGCCCCTGCCGCCTTTAAAAGCCGCTTTGTACGCTGGCGCGTATGGATATCACAATTTAAAACCTTTTTTGTATAGGCAAGTACCTTCCGCGGATCATTGGAAAAAATAACCTCCGTCTCCGCGCCCGCTTCCTTTATAATACTGCTGTAATATTCAACATAATCTACGCCGGTAAACTGATGTTTGTTTTCTCCAAACAACTCCCGATATTTCTCCAGCGTAAGCAGATCGCTGTACGGATTAATCCCCGCTTCGTCGAGTTGATCGATGGACACGAGCTCATTTCCAACTTCATCGCTCGGATAGCTTAACATGAGCACTACTTTTTTCGCCCCCATCGCAATTCCCTTTAAGCAGACAGCAAAACGGTTTCTTGATAAGATAGGGAAAATGACGCCGATTGTTTCACCGCCAAGCTTCCCTTTTACATCCTTCGCAATCTGTTCAACAGAAGCATAGTTGCCCTGTGCGCGCGCAACTACAGACTCCGTCACTGCGATGACATCCCTGTCGCGAATCTCAAAGCATTCGCTCTTTGCAGCCTCAAAAACACTGTGAGACACAATTGATACAAGGTCGTCTCCCTCTCTGATAATCGGACAGCGAATTCCCCTTGATATGGTTCCTACTTTTCTCTCCATTTTGTTCCCTCTTTCGTTTCAACCGGCCGTAGCCGTTTTTATTTTTATATGGGAAATTCCTTCGAATTTCCATATAATAAAATTTTATGCGCAGCTACGCGCGCGGAACAAAAGCTGTGCTGCCGATGCTTTTGTTCGCGAGAGTGCGCGAAGCACACTTTTGTTCTATCTATTGACACTGTTCTTCCCACGGGAGCGCGGAATTCTCCAATTTTTTATCTCGTTGCATCAACTCTTTTACCGCATCTGAAGCTGGTTTCTTATGGAACAAAACTGCATTTACCTGTTCTATGATCGGCATATCGATTTTATATTTTTCGGCTAATGCGACGGCAGCCTTTGTGGAATATACGCCCTCCACAACCATTTCTACCTTGGCCATTGCTTCCTCCATCGAATGACCCTGTCCAATCAAAATACCCGCGCGCCTGTTTCTCGAATGCATGCTGGCACACGTTACAATCAGGTCACCAATACCGGTAAGCCCCCAAAACGTCTCCATTTTTCCGCCCATTTTTATACCCAAGCGGGCAATTTCCGAAATCCCTCTTGTAATCAGCGCAGCCTTGGTATTATCACCATACCCCAGTCCATCGGCTATCCCCGCTGCAAGAGCGACCACGTTTTTTAGGGCACCCCCGAGTTCAATCCCCAGCACATCCGGGCTTGTATAAACCCGAAACACCTCGTTCATAAATAAATTCTGAACGTATTCCGCTGTTTCCTTTTCTTTTGCACCCACAACACAAGTCGTAGGTATTCCCTGCCCTACTTCCTCCGCATGTGACGGACCGGACATCACAGCGATTTTGGCCTGCGGAATTTCCTCTCTTATAATATCTGTTAAGGTATCAAGCGTATTCTCTTCAATTCCCTTTGCCACATTGACAACAATCTGACCCTTTTCCACAACATTGCCGAGCAAATGCGCCGTACTTCTTGTATATGGGGAAGGCACCGCAAGCACAAGCATTTCTTTTTCCCGCACCGCCTCTTTTAAATCCGTCGTAAAAAACATATCCTCCGGAAGCCGTACTCCCGGTAATTTGTTTTTATGCTCATGCTCCTTTTTCAGCATTTCAATTTCCGCTTCCATGATGGACCAAATTGTTACCTCATGTCCGTTTTTATGAAGCACAAGCGACAGGGCGGTTCCCCAGCTTCCTGCGCCAATAATGCTTACCTTTGCCATTTTGCTACCTCCTGTTATTCATTTTGGATTTTTCTTCCGATCCTTCCCAGAGCGGTTTTGACAAATCAATTTCCGGTTTCTTTTTCAGATAGGTCTTTCTCTCATTGCCATGCAACAGTCGTCCAATATTTTCTTTGTGCCTAACAAATGCCATGACTGCAAGCAAAAATACCACTATATAAAATTCATTCAGCATCGGTCGTGCGATCTCCGGCGGAAAACCAAAAAATCCCCGTTCTCCCAATACAACAACTTCTATCATCAAACCCACATAAACAAGCATTGAACCCAACGAAACATAGTGGGTCAGGAAAAATGTACTAAAAAATGTGATGGCACCGAGTAATGTCAGAAGAGGTCCGAATGAAATCATGATACCGGCTGTCGCCGCAATTCCCTTTCCGCCCTTGAAATTCATATAAAACGGATAATTGTGCCCAAGCACCGCTCCTGCTCCGGCATAAAGCTGAAGCAATTTAATCCAATCCTTACAGCTTTCTCCAAATAAAAGATAACAAAATAGCACTGCAAACAGACATTTTGCCGCATCACCGAGCAACACGACCACTCCATACCCGACTCCCATCGTGCGCAGCACATTTGTCGTTCCGGCATTTTTACTGCC
>CAZBRY010000042.1:0-6698 GCA_964494285.1 uncultured Lachnospiraceae bacterium | reverse complement strand
GATCCCTTTCATTTTCCCAATAAAATAACCTGTCTGGACCAGACCGCACAAATAGCCAATTATGAGGCATACAACACGCTCCACTACTTTTCCCCTCTTTCACGAATAATAAACCGAAGCGGCGTTCCACGGAAGCCAAAGGCCTCCCGGATCTTATTTTCTATATATCTCGTATAGGAAAAATGCATCAATTCCTTGTCATTGACAAAAATCACAAACGTCGGCGGCTTCACAGACACCTGTGTCATATAAAAAAGCTTTAGGCGCTTGCCTTTATCCGAGGGGGGTTGCTGCAGCGCAACCGCTTCCGACATAATTTCATTTAAGACGCCGGTCTGGACACGCATCGCATGATTTTCAACGACGGCATCAATCAAATCAAACAACTTGTTTAATCGTTGCCCCGTCAATGCCGAAATAAAAATCATTTCCGCATAGGGCATAAACGACAGAACATTGCGAACCTTTTTTTCAAATTGGTAAATTGTCTTGTCATCCTTTTCAACGGCGTCCCATTTATTGACTGCGACTATCACACCCTTGCCACTTTCATGGGCAACGCCCGCAATTTTAGCATCCTGCTCCGTCACACCCTCGACAGCATCAATCACGATCACAACGACATCTGCGCGTTCCACGGCGCTGACCGTCCTGACAACCATATAACGCTCGAGCTCTTCTTTTACATTCTTTTTGCGTCTCAGTCCCGCCGTATCAATAAACACATATTCCGTTCCATGATACATGACAGGCGTATCTACCGCATCCCTTGTCGTACCCGCAATATCAGAAACGATGACACGATTCTCACCGAGCAGTTTATTAATAACCGAGGATTTCCCAACATTTGGCTTTCCAACAATCGCAATACGCGGTCGCTCATCCTCTTCCTCCGCCCCGGTCGCCGGCTTAAAATGCGAAATGACCTCATCCAGCATGTCGCCAAGCCCCAGCTGATTCGAGGCAGAAATCGGATGCGGCTCTCCGATTCCGAGATTATAAAATTCATATACATCATTTCTATATTTATCAAAATGATCAACCTTGTTCACAACGAGTACAACCGGTTTGGCCGCACGGCGCAACATATCCGCCACCTTGGAATCTGCGTCCTGCAGTCCCTGCTTTACGTCTACGATAAAAACGATGACGTCAGCAGTATCAATTGCAATCTGCGCCTGCTCCCTCATCTGCGATAAAATGATATCTTTACTTTCTGGCTCAATACCGCCGGTATCAATCAATGTAAAATTTCTGTCAAGCCATGTCACGTCCGCATAAATTCTGTCTCTTGTGATGCCTGGCGTATCCTTTACAATACTGATTCGCTCACCCGCAAGTACATTAAACAGAGTGGATTTACCCACATTCGGTCGACCAACGACGGCCACGATTGGTTTATTCATAAAGTATTTCTCCTGTTAAAGCGTCAATAAAATCCTGTCCGCTTGATTTTACAATATCTATTTTGACTTGTAAAGCCTTTTCCATATCTTGCACGGTCATATCGTCGAGCAATACTTGTTCGCCACTCCTCAATAAACAGATCGGAAGCATCAGCCGCCTGCCAAGCTCTTTCCCCTGAAGCTGCGAAATAATATCCTGCCCTGTTAAAAGCCCAGTCACGGTAATGCGCTCTCCGAAAAACTCATTTTTAATCGAATAGACGTCTATTCGAGTGCCGGGAAACAGGCTTTCCACACGCTTTGCCATCTGTTTGATCGTAGGATAAGCGAGCTGCCCGGTTACAAGTGAAAAATGCGCTGCCCCCTCCACTTTCACAGGGCAGGCTTTCACTGGGTCTTTATCCAGACGCATCTTCAGCCCTTCATATGCCTCTTCAAATTCATCGAAAAGAAGCCGCAACATTCCAACACCGTTTTCCAGCTGCAAATAGCCGTCATAATTATCTGCCTCAGGAAGTGCTTCTTCTGCAAGCAGATAAATCTCGTCAGAGGCATGCACAAAATGAATGCCCCACTTTTTATATGCATGCTTTTGCCACTTATGAACCGTCTTTAAAATTTCGGCGGCATCCTCTTTAGAAAACGGCTCTAGGGGATAGAGCCCTTCTCTGTATTTGGATAATCCAACCGGTACAATCGACACGCTTTCAAGCAGAGGCGCATATTTTATCAAGTCAGAAATACTTCGTTCAAGCTCCGCGCCGTCGTTGACCCCTTTGCAAAGCACAATTTGTCCGTTCATCACAATGCCCGCCTCAAAAAGAAGATCTGTTTTGGCAAGCGCATCTCCGGCAAAACGATTATTTAACATCTTACAGCGCAATTGAGGATTGGTCGTCTGAAATGAAATATTAATCGGCGACAGATGATAATGAATAATTCGTTCAATATCATGGTCGCTCATATTGGTCAGCGTCACATAATTTCCCTGTAAAAAAGAAAGTCTGGAGTCATCATCCTTAAAATAAAGCGTCTCACGCATCCCCGGCGGCATCTGATCAATAAAACAGAATATACATTTATTTCTGCAGGAGCGATACTCATCCATCAGACCATTTTCAAAAACAAGCCCTAAATCCTCATCCGCCTCTTTGTCAATTTCAAGAAGCCACTCCTCTCCGTCCGGCTTCTTGATCAACACCTCCAAATAATCATCTTCGATCAAAAACTGATAATCAAAAATATCCTCGAGTTCTTTCCCGTTGATCCTACAGAGAATATCCCCCGCCTCTATTTCCATTTCCTCGGCTATGCTTCCACTCAGCACCTTGCCGATCACATGCTGCCTTCCCATTAAGCTTCCTCTTTTGCCTGCCCGATATAATGCTGTAGAACATCCTTGCGCTTCACAAGCCCGATAAATACCTCGTCATCGTCGATGACAGGCACGAAATTCTGATTCATCAGCCGGGTAATCATATTTTTTAGCTTCGCGTCAATTTTCACCGGCTTATATTGATGCATTTTCGCGATTTTGGACAATGGAACATTCACAAAGTTTTCTTCCTCAAAACCATATTTGTTTTTGATTGTCCAGAGAATATCTCCTTCCGAAACAGTTCCCTTATATTGTCCCGTGCGGCTAATGACAGGAATCGCCGTATATGTACTCTTTTCAAGCAGTTCCATCGTTCGGGAAATCGTATCATCGCTATAAGCAAACTCCACTTCACTTTTGGGTGTCAGAAAAAACAAAATATTCATATGCTGTTTAACCTCTAGTCGCCTAAGAATGGCTTTTTGAACTGCGTGATCTATCTTTTTTATCATAGCATTTTTTTATCTGCTTTTCAACCTTGAGCGAATCAATCTCTTACAAAGCTTTTTTAAATGAAGCGGAAATATTGGATAGAGGTAAGGCTTATTAGACAACGTTTTATTTCCTGCCATCGCGATCAGCAGCAGTAAAATCCCAACAATATAGCCAATAACTTGAAAGGCTGCAGTCAGAATCAGCGTCAGAATCCGAAAAAATTTAATAGCATAGGAAAGCTCGTAACTCGGCTGGGCATAACCGGCCACGGCAACAAATGCCTCATATAAGAGGATCTCCGAGTTGAACCAACCCGATTTCACTGAAAATTCTCCAAGTACAAGCCCCGCCATAATACTAAGCGGCGTACTGAGCATACTCGGTGTGTTCACGGCAGCAAGGCGCAGGCCGTCTACGGCAAGTTCAAGTACTAGAAATTGAACAATAAGAGGAATATTCACCGTATCCGTAATGGAAATAAATGAAAACGCCTTGGGAACCCAGTCCACTTTCATTGACAACAGTAAAAATGTGGGTGGGATTAAAAATGAGGCAATAGAAATAATCAGCCGGGCAAGGCGCAGATAAGTGCCGGTGACCGGAGGAAAATAGTAGTCATCCGCTTCTTCGATAATATCTAACAGCGATACTGGAAGGATCATCGCAAATGGCGAATTATCAACCAATACAATTATATTTCCTTCTAAAATCTGTGCTGCGGCTGTATCCGGCCGTTCCGTAAATTTAAACTTTGGAAATGGGTTGAGCCAGCCGTTCTTAAACAAACATTCCGCAAGACTTTCCTGGTTCATCGTCAACGCGTCCACTTCAATTTGGGAAATGCGCCGTTTGATTTCCTTTAAAAAAAGTTGGTCTACACGACCCTGCATATAACAAAGAACAATATCCGTCCGGGATGTCTCTCCCGCACTCGTAATTTCGATTCTAAGCTCCTTATTGCGAATCCTGCGCCTGATCAATGCCGTATTAAAAATAACCGTTTCTACAAAACCGTCTTTGGATCCCCTGAGTGTCTTGTCCTTTTCCGGCTCAGATACACTCCTCAATGGATAAGTTCTCGAATCAATTAGAATACATTCCTCAAAACCGTCAATAAACAACGCGAGTACGCCGGAAAAGATATTATTTAATATAACCTCTTTATCCGTTTGTGTCTCCACCTCTACATAAGGCATAAAACACTTGCACATTTCCTGTGCATTTTTCGGAAAATCCTCGCTTTTCAGAGAAAAAAAATACTGTAGCATTTTCTGCATCAAATCATCTTTGCAGAAACCATCAATAAAATAGATGCATGCCTTTTTTCCGGCAAATTCCAGTGTTCTGCATACCGTGTCAAAGTTGACACCTATAGAAAGATTTTTATGAAACCATCTCATTGTCGCGTCGATGTCGCCCGTAATGTGTATTCCCTGCTGTGTTTTGCTGTCCATATGAAATCCCTCCGATTTTTAGAAACTGCTCTAGAAATAGTCTCTCAAAAACCCGAGGGATTTATGCATTCATCGGAAAATATTCTTTATCTTATGTCGTGCTGCCAAACCCTCCGTTGCGGATTTCTTCGACCCAGTCATCAACCGTGATGCCATACTCCACGAAAATCCCCTGCATAAAACCGTTGCCGACTTCAACATTAATTGTCCTTCCTTCATTGGAATCATTTGTAAGCTTTGAAAAAATATGCCCTTCATTGTCCGAATAAAAATAGTCACTGTCGATAATACCAACCGTATTATTTAGCTGTAGCCTGTACTTAAAACCAAGCCCGCTTCTCGGATAGCATTTTAACACCCATCCTTCCTCCATTTCGACTCGAATTCCAGTCGGAATTTTGATTGTCTCGCCCGGCTTTAAACTAAATGAAATCGGGCTGAAAAAATCATAGCCGGCGGAGCCAATCGTCGCCCTTTTGGGAAGCTGGATATCCGCATAAATTTCAGCCGCCTCTTCGTCCGTCGAGCCAAAGCTGTCCAACCAGTCTTTTTCAAACTGGTTAAAGCTTACCTTATAAAATCTCGCTATCCTTTGCATAGATACAATGCTCCTTTAAAGTTTTTGCTTTTTGTCAGTAAAAATCGGGACAATGCAGAATCGGAAGTTCCGGATTCTCTTGCGCGAGCGTCGCCTGCACGTCTATGACCCGCTGGTTCTGGCTGCCTTTCCAAAGCAGCTTACCATCTTTTTTTTCAATTTGAAATTCTCCGTCAACAAGCACATCTACCTTTTGCAAAACAGGGGAGTGCATAATATCCTCCCATGAATCTCCTGTGTAAAGCCATATCGTTTTCTGCGGATACTTTTCCTTGATTTCAGTAATCAGATTTTTTATATCCAGCTGGTTTGCCGCATGCATCGGATCTCCACCGCTAAACGTGATACCTGATATATAATCCCTGTCAAGCTCCGCAAAAATTTCCTGTTTCACAGCGTCATCAAATAACAGACCGCCGTCCGGATCCCATGTCATCGGATTCTGACACTCCTTACAGCAATGAGAGCAGCCGGCAACCCATAATACAACACGCAGCCCGTCCCCGTTGAGCATGTCGTCTTTGGTTATATTGTGGTACCTCATGATTTACATGCTCTTCCTTTCTGCAATCTCGATCATTTTTGCATCGTTCAGACGTGTATCACCGTGCACCCTCGAATAAGACAGATACCCGTTCATCCTATCGATTTTCGTCAGGTTATGGCTTCCGCACTTTGGGCAGACATCCATTTCCAGTTCCTGGTGACCGCAGTCATCACAGTATGCAAGTGACATGTTGACACCCTCATAGAGCCCCATATCCATCGCTCTTCTAATCAGTGTTTTGATCGCATCAAGGTTATAATCAATCGGGTACTTCACGTATTGGATCTTTCCCCCGTTTGACAGCTCCCAGAAACGGTATTCCAAATCCTGTTTCCGAATTGGAGTAATATCTTCCGTCACATGACAATGGAAGCCGTTGCTAACATATTCCCGATCAGATACATTTTCAACAATCCCGTATTTCTTCCTAAACTGCTGTACCTGCAAACCACAAAGGTTTTCAGCGGGGGTCGCATAGATCGCATAGAGATTGCCATCCTCTGCCTTGAATTCATTGACACGCTTATTGATGAATTCAAGCACATCGAGTGCAAACTGTCCGTCCTCTGCCAGTGATTTACCGTTATATAATCTTTGCAGCTCATTGAAGGCGGTAATACCGAACGAAGCGGTCGCAGCCTTTAATAACGGCTTGATTTTATCGGAAAGCTTTAAATTTCCGCCATAGAAGCCACCCTCACAATAAGCAAGCGGATTTGTGGAGGCACGCATCTCTCCCAGGTACGCATAGGTTCTCTGATGTAAACCACGGATCAAATTTAAATAATAATCCAGAACCTCATAAAAGTCCTTACTCTCCTGTCTCGCCTTCGCCAATATCATCGGAAGATGCAAGGAAACCGCGCCCACATTAAATCGG
>CAZBRY010000041.1:0-14268 GCA_964494285.1 uncultured Lachnospiraceae bacterium | reverse complement strand
TACTTTACACTACCTAAATGCAGATTAACCTTTATTTTTTTTGCCAAAATATTCATCTATATTTATATATTTGCAAGTACATACTCTTAATATGCTCACAACTTACGTGGATCAATAGAAAATACATTATCTTGGAAATTCATAAATGGCCCGGGTAATCGATATTCTTCCGTAACCTCATTACCAAAAAAGTCATTCCTTACGACGGACTTTGATTTCACCTTTTGAATATCTTCTGTATTCTTAATAATTCGTCGCGTTCTGGCAAGATTTGGGAAGTCCATCGGATATTCTTTTGCTCTTTGAATTGTCATGGTGAACTTCTCTGTGTCAATACTGATATCTAAGCAAGCTTCCTGTCCCTGCAGATCAAATCCGTAAAATTCCTGCCATGCTTGCAAATCCAAGCACACCTCCGGGGCCGGATATAGAATTCGAAGATACCCTCCGGGCATATTCACATATAAATTACCCTCTGCCTCGTTATGTTGAGTAGGGAATTTAATGGCCGCTTCTTGACAATCATAAAAAACATTATTCCATATCTTAGTATCTCTCGAAGTTCCGCCTCTGGTATTACCTACGATACGAAAAGCAACTGTTTTGGCGAAGTATCCTGCACTTTTGCAATTGCCGATAAAATTATTGACCAGGTTGATATGATCTGTTCCTTCACCATACACAGCATATCCATTGATCGTCTCGGTTTCTACCGTCTTATACCAGCCTGTAGAACCCGGCTCCTTAGGAACTGCCGCCGGATCAAAACGACCTTCTACATTCCAGAATATATTATTATCAATCAGATTAACATCATCACGGCTGCATTCAATAAATATCGCTTCTCTCTGTTGAATTCCATCCAGAAAAAGATTTTGCGTGATACGATTATTCTCATTCACCATATCCATCCACAAGTGATCCGCCCTGAGCGTCTTGGTAAATATATTGCGACGTATCAGACTGTTGGTACAGGCATGGACCTTAATGCCTCCTGCCTCCCAGGACAGTTCCATCTTCTGCCATCCGGTGCCTTGTATTAAATTATCCTCAATTAATAAATTCTTGGCAAATAACCCTGCTACTGCGCACACACCAGCATCAAAAATTTTACAGCGTCGAATAACCGTGTATCCGATGATTTGATCTTCTATGTAGGAATGATGCCAACATTCATTACCTATATCGATACCCACACAATTGGACCAATCAACCGTACAGTCTTCAATAATCCAATGATGTCCTCGATAACAGGATATAGAGCCTCTTTGCGGAACCGGCGCTCCTGTTGCTGCATGGGCACAGGTCAGACCCTTTACCTTAATATAAGATAGAAACGGAATATCAGGAGCAAAACACTGCTCACGGCAGGTCAATTCAATCACATGATTTTCAGGACTATCATCATCAATTAATCTAATATGCACCTTCTGTCCATTTGCTTCTACCCAATAGGTTCCGGTCTGCTCACTTAACTGGTTATAAAGACAAACCTGCTTTAACGGTATTCCGTCACAAAAAACCATTCCTCTGCGATTTAGATAGGTAGTCATATCTGTTTTCTCATATTCGATAAACAATCGATCATGAAGGATATTAACAGCACAAAACGGATTATAACCCCGGAATTCATCCGGATCCAGACCCACTTCCCATATCGTGGCATTGGTTGTCTTACTTACCATCCCTGGCTGGAATGGTATAGGGTTCCAACCTTCGCTCTTCTTAAAAACTTTAGCAATAACAGAAGCCTTAATCATTACATGATCATTCTCATAGGCTTCATAACTTATCATCTTATCAATTCCATTCCCGCCTCTTGCAGGACGAACACATTCGCGATATACTCCTTCATGGATCAGCACCCTCGTACCCGGTATCGCAACTTCAGCTGCTGCATTGATTGTACGAAAAGGAAGCTCGGGTGATCCGTCATTATCGTCGGACGAAGCATGATGATTACAATCAACATGTAGTTCGTTATCATATACCTGTTCTTTTTCCCACAAATCAAAACAATTTCCATCAGGAAGTAGTAAAGTCAAATCTTTATCCATAACTCACTCCTACGTTTATGACTATTGCATAAATAACTCGCTCATTGTAGCGATGGCTATGTTTATATCCACCAAATTATTTAAAAGTTGTCTCCTCAGAACATATACAATATAACTATATCTTCATAGAACTTATTGTACGATATTTAGCCTTTCTATACAATGACCTATATTCATCACAATATGAACTATCTTAATGCATATATGATTTTTTCTCATATCTAAATGAACTATTTTCATGTTTTTCACATTATCTGTATATCAAAATTCAATTATACGACGTGCTGGCGGTTGATAAAAAAACAACTTCCGTACTGGTATCGAATATAAATTATTTTTTTCACATCTTTGTACTTAACACATAGAAAAAAGCTTCAACACCTTGCTTCATAAGGGATTGAAGCTTTTTTTACATTTATTGTAACAAAACTCCGGATAGCACATTTTATTAAAAAAGACTATATAAGGCATATGGTAACTACATTGATACATATGCGAGTATTCTAGTATCAATATGATCTATTATCATTTTACCATAAAAAGGAACACACGGCACTGCTATTGATAAGTTCTATTATCATTTACACAGCCTATTGATCTTTTTCCTTTTGGTGATAAGGACTATTACGAAATCGTTTTGGAGTGACCCCTGTAAATTTCTTAAACTGACGAAAAAAGTGCTCCACATTACGATATCCGCATAAGGTTACGATTTCAGCTATTGTATAATTCTCATACAGCAAATATTTCTTTGCTAGATTAATTCGGCTGTTAATGACATCGTCTATACAGGTAACACCAAATGTGTTTTTATAAATTTCCTCCAGATATCCTACACTGATATTTAGCTTTTCCGCCATTTTTTTTACAGTCCATTCAGAATTAGGATGAAGGTATATTTCCTTTTTTAGTTCGTACAGATTTTTGTATAAAGGTGATATTTGTTTATAATTATAAGATTCAAGAAGCTTATTGAACAAAACTCTCAACAAATTATCAAAGGATATTTCCTTATAAATATTATTCATTATTTGTTCTGAGACCATTAATTGAAATAATTTATGGCAAAATGCAGGATCTTGAATTACAAATGGCTCTCCGCTTCGAATTGGTGCAGTGGTTACATAGGATTCATCCGTATCAAAACGAACCCAGTCGTTTACATAGCTTTCTGCACACGCCTTATAATAGATTTTCTGGTATGGCTTGTACAGTACCGCGCAATTCGAAGGATATTCTCTTAATTCATCATCCACCAAAAAAATAGCAGGTGTCTTGGTCAGCACAAGAAGCCAGCAATCATGCCCCTCCGGTACATCAAATACAAAGTCGCTAGGATGCTTTGTATCATATTCTATATATCTTATATGATTCATTGCTCTTACTCCACCCTTCTCCATACTTTATCGTATGTGATACGCAGAAACAATAAATTATAGTAGTTCTGCAATCCAAGTTGCCAAAGCGAATATAACAGCAACCCACCAAACCCTTGGAGAATTGCTTGGCTCGCTGCGGTATATCACTGATGCCATATTCACAACTCGTAATATACGATACCATTATAACATAAATACTTCTGTACAGTCAGATTTTTTTTATATTAATTATAAACAAAGACATAACTTATAAAATAAAGTTATAACTTGACTGCTTTAGTCATTGAATTTACAAAAAAAGCGCACCATAGTTTAAGTTCAGACGTAAATCCAACATTCACATCATTGTTCTTAATACTATGGTGCTATTTTATTATCCTATGAATCAAAATTCAACATCTATTTTATTATAACTTCAAGCGAAACATTTGCCAAAGCCTTGTTCAAGTCCCTGTATTCCGGTAAATCCAGTACCGGATAACCGTCAATGTCAAAATGAACACGACGTATACCGGAACTTCTGGGTGCCTCGACACCGGGTCTTGCATGATAGGTATTCCAGTAGGTTCCGTTATCGTCAATTACATATGCATTATGACCAGGACCATATTCACCGGGTATACTTCTTGAGGTCAGCAGAGGATAGTTTGTTTTCGTCCAACTGTCGGGGTTAAGTAAATCCGTATTAACATCTGCCGTCAACAATCCTACAACATAGGTTTCATCCACAAGAGCACTGGAAAATGTCATAAAAATCTTATTATCTTTTTTAATGGTATACGGACCCTCATCAACAAACACATGATTGTTTGCCCAACCATAATCAGGTTTCGTTATAACCACCGGATCACATATCAGCTTCCATGGCTCCTGTGGATCAACTTTTGCAAGATAGATCCAGGCCCCGAGGTCCACCGGTAAGAATTGGCGCTGTGACCAGGCAACATAATACTCACCTTCAATCTCAAAGGTGGTCATATCCAGTGATATCGTTTTTCCAGCTTCACATAAATATGATCCATCTTTCTTAAGAACACGCTGAGGTTTTGACCAATCCGCCTTACAGGTCGGATTTCCACCGGTACGAAGCTTCATTACATGGGATTCCTCATAAAAGAATTCACCTCTTGTGGCTCCGTGGAATAAGTACAATTCACCTTCTATGATATGAAACTCCGGCGCCCACAGCAAGCCACCGATTTCTTCATAAGTGACAGAGTCCAGTATTAAATGTTCCTCTGCTTTTAATAAGTCCGGGATGGTATCTGCTTCTCTGATATATAATGAGTGATTACCATCCGCATCGTTCGTCGCAATAAAGTAGTATTTACCCTGCCATTTTGCAATACATGGATCCGCTCTGTTTGTCGCTATCGGGAATACAAAATGGTCCTGATGCACGTTCCCTTTTACCGAGTAAGTCCCGGGTTTGTTAAAATCAACTCCTGTTACATCCCAATCAACTAATTTAACATCCTTTGTTCCATCGCTATAGATAGCAGTTGCTTTGATTGCCTTCAACTCATCTTCTGAAGATACATTTGCGCATTCAGGAAGTTCAATTTTAGTATTGGTCGGTACCGTCAACCTGCATACCAGACGATGTGCCAATTCCTGAGAAACTTCGATCACATTCCTTTGAATTATTCCTTCGATACCTGCACATACCGGCTCTATCTGAAAACCTTCTGCCTTCTGCGGATTCGAAGCCCCCGATAAGTCGGTTATATCACCAACCATGTTATTATAATAGCTTCCGGACTCGTCGCTCCAGGTAATCAAATATGCCTTCTCATCCTTATCATACTGACAGGATATATCGTTAACATACGTGTTTGCTTTCAGGTCCATCAGTCCAATTTCTTTGTACTGCAAGAGATCGCGTGTGGTAAATACAAGAGCCTTGCCTTTACTCTCCGCATCATTTTCACCATATGCCTCTGTTCGAATAGCGATTACTCCGAAGGAGCCGTCCGGCATATGGAAAAGGTAAGGATTTTTTAAGCTCTTAGCATTCAGCGTACCATCCTCCCTTTCAGTAGCCTTTGCAAACAGAACACCTGAATTATGATTTAAATCCTTATAATATCTACCGTCTTCACTAAAGCCCAGATGCATGCTGTTTGCCAGTTTTGGCGCATAAATTGCTTCCTCCTGAGGCAATCTGGTGTAACAAAGTACGTAATTTACACTATCATTCATATTAATTCCCATGCCTTTCATCGTAACCTGCAAACTTTGGACCGCAGGCACAAATTTGCCGATTGAAAAATCTATGATTTTTCAATCTACCTCCTTGTCATCTTACAATAATTTGGAATTAAGCTCTATTATAAGTGATTGTAAAATTTCAAACAATGATATATCAGTATAAGTAATTGACATATCCTAAGCTATTACCCATTCAAATGTATCGTCTTTTTCTTCCACCTACCGGATAACAAGAACCACACATTTAATCCACCGGCACTTAAGGTTGCTAACGGTACCGCTAATCCTATGCCTACCAACCCAAGATCGAAGCCTTTACTTAAAAGATATGCCATCGGCATTCTAACAACAATTCCCGCCATTATATTAGAAAATAAAGAAAAGGTTGAATGTCCTGCACCGATAAACAAACCATTCATGCTAAAATAAAAGGGAACCAGTAGATAATCTATGCTAAATACCCTGAGATAAATCACTCCCATACTGGTCAGCTCACCCTTCTGTGTAAATATTCCAAGGATTTCTTCCGGAAACAGAAAAGTAACAACAAAGATGGAATAGGATAATAACATCGAAATAACCAACCCTGCCAAACAAGTTTTCTTTGCTCTGTCTTCTCTACCGGCACCTAAATTCTGAGCGCACATATTTGAGATTGCCGCGTTCATTGCAATCGCAGGTAATATTGCAAATCCATTATATTTGCCGACTGCACCGGCAGCGGCAGAAGCAACTACACCATAGGAATTAACTAATGAAGTTATAAATAAAAATGATATATTTGCTATCAAATTCTGCACTGAAATAGGAATACCGAGCTTTAAGATATGCTTTAGCAAAGGCAAATCGATACCAAACGAACGGATATGAAAATTAAATACAAATTTCTTTTTGACAAGATAAATAATACACAAAATCATACTAAAAGCTTGGGAAGTAATGGTAGCAATCCCGGCCCCGATGACCCCCATATCAAGCACAGCAACAAAGATAAGATCCAAAACCACATTCGTAATACACGCAATTGCTACAAAATATAGCGGATTTCTGCTATCCCCCATTCCTCGCATGATAGCACTTAATGCATTGTACCCAAAGATAAATATGGTTCCGAGTGCAGTAATAATCAGATAGTTGCTTGCATCCTGAAAGGATTCCTTCGGAGTATTGATAAGCTCCAATATTGATGTATGTAGTGTTAGCATAAACACTGACATGATGATAGCTAAAAAGAATAGCGAGGTTAATAATGTACCGATTAGTTTCTGGAGATGCTTTAGTTTCTCGGCCCCAACTGACTGGGATATCAATATCGATGCTCCTGTACTGACTCCGATAGCCAGATTAGTCATCAAAAAAGTAACCTGCCCACCGATATTGACACCCGACATACTTATGGTTCCGCTAAACCGCCCTACAATAATCATATCTGCCACACTGTAAAAGGACTGTATTAGGTTCGAGATAATAAATGGCAGCGCAAACAATATCAATTGTTTCACTACATTTCCATGTGATAAATTTTTCTCTTTGTACATGCTAGTTGTTCCTTATCTTTATGTTATTTAAATTAATTATAAATGAAGTTCTTAAAGTCTGCTATCCCACCAATCATTTGGGTTGAGAACAAGAATAAGCCAAATCTACAACCCGAAAAATGATCCAGTTGGAAACATATTTTATGAGTAATTCCAAGTTTTTTCCATTCATCATTCTCCTGGTAATAAAATTCCACCTCATCATTTCTATCCTCAAGATTGGCGCATATCTTTAACCTAATCTCGCTACTATTAATCGGAATTCTTGCATACTCCTTCCCAAATTCCGTATCGAGAGGTTTCCCCATCGAATAAGGATCTTCGGACTCTTTTGCAAGCATGACAAGGTAATACTGGTCTGCCTCCTTTGTCAAGGCTATCAACCCATAGCATCCAAGCAAAGCACAAACACCTGCATAATCACCATTATTTAAGGCACTTCCATCTACAGTTACACTTGCTTCACAGGAAGGAAGCATCATGCGTTGCGTTAAGGTATTTACTGCCGATACGACATTATTGCAGAGTTTACCGGAGCGAATTCGGTATGCTCCAGGTTTTTCTGTTACCGACCATAAGGTATGATCCGGTGTATGATTCCATTGCCATACATTTTTTAGTTGTACTCTTCCATCCGCGTCCGGTGAATAATAAAAATCATCACTTTGTGCCAATGGCTCATATCTATGCTCCGGTCTGGTACTTTTCATAACGATCTCATGAGGAATCTTACCCGCTATTCCCAGTACCGGAAAATCATTCTCGAAGTGCATCGGCACAAGCACCGGAATACGACCGATTGCACCGTAATCCTGAAATAGTATCGAATACCAATCACCCTCAGGTGTATCAATGATACCGCCCTGAGCAACACCTGCATTATGATGACCCATATCATCATCAAGTATGTTTTTCCCTGTAAAATCACCCGTCAAAGAATCTGATACAAAGCAAGCTTGAACCCTCCGTTTGTTATGAACTGCCGGCCAATGGATAAAAAATATATAATATTTGCCGTTGATTTTATAAATATGTGCTCCTTCATAACCAAGTTTTACATTTTCCGTATCGGTTATCAGAAGTCGATGCAAACCGTCCGGCTTGGGACCGGATAAATCATCCTTTAATTCCGTCAGGTAGATATCTTTGTTTCCATAGACGATATATACTCTGTCATCATCATCGAACAGCAAAGAACAATCATGGTAAAATCCTTCCACATTGCTTTTCTTCCAGGGCCCTTCTATATTCTCTGATTGATACAGATACGTCTTATGTGTATCATTCGCTACAAAACATACATAAAACTTACCCTTATGGTGGCGAAGCGATGCAGCCCACATCCCCTGCCCGTAGATGCACTTATTATCTATTAGACATTGAGCGGGTGTATGATCTAAAGCATCATAAACATAAGTAAGTATTTCCCAATGGATTAAATCATAGGAGCGCAATATCACTCCACCCGGCATAAAATGCATGGTTGTACTGATCATGTAATAGGTATCGCCAACACGTATTGCATCAATATCAGGATAGTCAGTACCTAAAATCGGATTGTTTTTCATTTTTCTCCCTTCTATTTCACTTTCAAGTCTGCTGTCCAGCCGCAGATAATCAATTATAGATTCTTATGTGATTGTCCCTCTTATTTTTTCAAAATGATTATAGACTGTATATTGTTCATCTTCGACCCTAAATAATGGTATGAAACTCGATTTTTCTTGTTCATCATTAAACAAAGCAAACTCCAACTTATTGCTATCTGTCTTTACAAGTATATTGCTGATATTATGATTGGAAATCTCACTCCTATCGTAATTTTCCCCTGTCTGAGCCAGTAATATCTTACCGTACATCACTGCCGCTTCGTCTTCAGAGCCTTTTAACGGAACCAGATGCAAAGAAGCATTGATATCCAAATCAACTTGATCCTTATCTTGGAATACGCGATCAATTGTTATAAAACCATTATCACATATTATGTCAACCGGTATTGAGTTAATCCTGACTCTCTTCACCGAATCTGCTTTCAGCCTCAGTTTAAAATGAACAGGCTCGTCAACTTCTATGAAAAGAGTGGCGTTTAAACTGTCCGGATAATCTGTATACTGCGTAATTTTTGTCTTCTTATCATCCCAGATAACGGTTGAGGATATCCAGGTATTTAAAAATATCTCATCGTCCTCTTTCAACCATATATTCTTTTGAAGCTCACTCATAGCCTCTATCCCTGATGCCGTACAGCACCAGAAGGTATTGTATGGATCACTGAATTTTTTCACTGAGTTGTTACCCAAGGGCTGATGGTATTGGGACAGACCCGTCATATTACTTGTGCTGTTCAAGATGGAATTATATTTCAGTAGTTCCATATGATTTAGCAATTCTACGTCAGTTCGCCATTCCAAGAGCTTCTGAAGTATCCTTTCCGTATTATGTGCACAACAGCTTTCACATTCGCAACCGGTCAATGCATCCTCTAGTTTACCATAAGCTCCCCAATGTTCTGATTTCTCAGAAGTCTCACCTTTTACATAATGAACAGCTTTAGAGCTGCTGTTACCGTTAACAAAGGTTCTACCCAATAAAAAACGATAGAAATTCAGTGCAGCAATCTTATAAGCCTCCTCACCGGTAATGTTATATCGATGCATTGCAGAAATAATCATCGGAAGATGTGTATTGGAATGAAGGTCCTCAAGAACATCCCTTCCAGCCGCAAGATTACCGATGAAATAATCTCTGTCAAAGATTTTTGCCAGTTCAAGAATTTTACTATTTCCGGTGATTTCATATAAAGTATAAAGGGAATCTCCAATTCCTCCGAATTCATTCGGCGGATTAAGCTTCGTACAACGCAGTATCCCATCAATCTTCCAATTCGAAAGTTTCTGAAACCGTTCGAACATATAGTAGGCCAGATTGGAAGCAATCGCAAGCGATTTATTATAATGCAGATAGAGATAACAGTCAACTAACCCTTGCATAATTTTATGAAGGGTATAGTAGGGTGCCCAGATATTCCGATTTTCTTCTGCTTCTAAAACATCCAGCTTTTCCTCTTCAAACGCACTCAGATAGCCGTTAGGCTTAGCGCACATTTCCATAATATCTACAATTTCATAGGCCTTACATTTTAATGCTTCGTCATGATCGGCATATGCATATTTTGAGCAGGCCGATAGAAAATGACCGACAAAATGCCCTCTAAGATCGCACTTTGGGTCTTCCCATCCACCAAGCGGCTCCGCATTCGACGGAAGCCCCCCATTGATCTTGAAGGTATGCATCAGCCTGTTTATATCGAACTCCATGATGTATTTTTTAGCCAACTCTCTTCGAACAGCAAAGTATTGATCATGTAAATACACTTCATTCAGTTTAAAATTCTTCAACATATTCTCCCACCGCCTGAACACGAATAGCCATATAGGATCTGCCTTCGGTTACTATCCGAAAACGTCCCTGAAATGTTCCTTGAGGAATTATTGTCATATTCCAGGTGTCGATCAGATCTACCTTAAACTTTGTGTCTTCATCAAAATACAAATCCCGATACATAGGTCGCAAGAAACTGAAATAGAACAAATAATAATTCTTTATCTTAGCATCCTTATCCCCTTCTTCGTCAATCGTACCCACAACTGCATCCCAGTACTCGGGCATGATCCTCAAACCATAACCACCCGGTATCTCGGAAAGTATCTTGTGAAGAAAGGCAATTCTCTCGGGACTTTCACCCTTTAATGCACCTCCATGGGACCACCATAGGATAGAGTGATCCACTGTTTCATCTGCTGCGCTCAGAATTGTTTCCCCATGACCGGCATAGCCTCCTCTCATGGAGGCCTCCCAGAAGCGTCTAACCAATTCCTCTCCGGATATATTCCCCCAGCCTAAATTGAGGTTGCCTTCATATAATATCTCATCCCATATAACCGGCTTTTGATATTTTATCATCAGTTCATTCGTATACTCCGTTGCCTTATATCTGTCAGTCCCCTGGCAGCTGCAATGCGTAACCCAGGGCTTTGAAAAATCATAAAATTGAGGACCGTTATGAATGGAACATAATCTGTGATAACTATCATTCTTACCTATCACAGAAGCAATCCGCTCCCAATCCTTTATCGTTTTAGTTTTCACATAATCATATTCATTCGCAAGTGACCACCAAACATTTCTGTAGGAAGAATATCTGGCTACAACATACCGTATATACAAATCATCATACTCTGCTCCCATTCCATCAAAGCCCCATCGATCATAGGGATGAAAAAGAATCAAATCGGCCTCAATTCCCATTTCCATTAGTTGATGAATACGTTTGTCAAATCTTTTGAAATGCTCCGGATTGAACTTTGTGAAATCCCAATGATTCGTACTTTTATCCTCTAAGTAAGCCAGCATGGTATTTCTGTTAAGCCCTGAATTATCACAGGGATGTCCTTCATAAGGAAATGTAATCGGATCTGCATAATTATAATCATAATGCTTTGGAAACAGGCAGAATCTGATCTTATTAAAAGCATTTTTGCTAAGGGTTATCAAAGTCTGCTCCTGCCTTTCCTCCGGTTGGTGAACCCAGGCATAACAGGTAGTTCCCACAGAATAATAAGGGGTTCCATCCGTATATTTGAAATGATACGTATCCGATACCTTTACATAGCCATGATTTTTACCGGTTGGCTTTATTGCTTCAAACTCTCCCTGATAGGATTGATCGGAAAAACTTCCAGTGATATGGAACGAATATTTATCTGCAAAATCAGGCATAAACCTAACAACATATTCACCATTTCCGTCATAAAAGCCACTCACTTCCTTGTTTTCCTTCGATGATGTGAATAATGCCCGGATATCAGAATCCAAGTAGGGATTTCCATCTGTTTTTCCGGATACTCTTACCTCAAAAAGACCCCATTGCTCCACCTGTTTTTCGTAATCACAGTGACTCATTTTTCCCTCCGATATTTACATTATATTTATATTATTATCCCCGTCATAGCATTTCGATACATCGGCTCTTCTCTGGTATATTTCGATGCCAAATCCACCGTCGCTCTCTTATCACTGCTTGTTTTGAAAGCCGTCATAACCTCCAATACATGTAAGGTCTGTTTGTAACTAGCCCGGTAAAAACGTCCGGTTTCCAAAGCCTTTGCCATATCAGCAAGACCTAATCCTCTGCTATCATCGGCATAATCATACATAATCGGCATTTCTTTATAATCGTTTTCTTCCTGTCGTAGCAGATAGATGGGTCCGCCAAAGGTATTCGGATCAGGTACGATCAGAGTCCCTTGTGAACCGTAGATTTCAAATCTCGCCTGTCCTTTGTTATGTACATCAAAGGTAGTAAACAGGGTTCCTACTACCCCACTATCAAACTCCATAATTCCTGTAATATAAGTTGGTACATCCACATCAATGATTTGGCCTTCTTTTGGCTGGCTGGTGATTGTTCTCTGTGGAAAAGTAGTCTTCGCTACACCGGTTACACTTTTAATACCACCCAACAGATTTATAAAGGCCGTGAGATAGTAAGGACCCATATCCATCATAGGCCCACCACCATGCTTATAATAGAATTCAGGATCCGGATGCCAGCTTTCATGTCCATGACAAATCATAAATGCCGCTGCTCCTACCGGCTCACCGATAAAACCTTCATCAATCAATCTTCTACAGGTTTGAATCCCAGCACCCAAGAAGGTATCCGGTGCTCCTCCAAGCATTAGGTTCTTGCTCTGAGCTAGTTGAACTAACTCCAGGCCCTCTTCTAAGGTTGCTGCCAGAGGTTTTTCTGAATATACGTGCTTTCCGGCCTTTAAGGCTTCACTTGTAACATCATAATGCTCATATGGACGAGTCAAATTCAATACAATATCAATTTCTTCATCTGCGAATAATTCTTGCATTGTATCATATATTTTAGGTATCTTATACTCTTCTTTTGCCTTTTCTGCCTTTTCTTTCACCAGGTCACATACCGCAATTAATTCAATTTCCTTGAAAACCTCAGTTAGATTCTTTAGATATATGCCACTGATTGCACCTACTCCAACCATTCCTACCTTTATCATGAAATCCTCCATTCCATCGTTAATTACGACTATTTCTTTTAATACATCTTAGCATCATTCATAAATCGTTCCACTGACAGCTTATGATCGATTGCATATTGCTTACCTTCACCTGCCCATAGCATACCTCGTTCCATTAATATCTGTGCATTGGGAGATTTATCAAACACGTCATCATGATGACCCAGTGAGGTATAGAACACACGTCCATTTCCCCAGAACTTCGTCCACGCGACAGGCATCTCTACCGGTTTATTGGAGATATGATAATAATTCACACTCGGAAATTTCGTTGTTGCCAGTACCTCAATTGCTGGATCAATATGAAGGTAATAATGCTCACTACATACAGGAAAATCCTCCAGCCCTTCTACGATCGGGCTTGAACTGTGGCAAACATTCACCATATAATCGATACCGTCACCTCCCGGATGACTGACCCATTGTCCTCCTGTTATGAACTGCCATTCCGTATTTTGACGAAAAGAATCACACATTCCACCATGACATCCGGCAAGTCCGACTCCTGAACCAATCGCCTCAGAAAGATTAACAACATACTTGTGATCGATCTCATCCATAGTCCAGCACGCCACAATCAGGTCCAGCTGTTTCAATGCCTCTACATCGGCTAAGCACTCCAACGTATCTTCTATTCTTACCTCATAATCATTCTTTCTTAAAAGTTCTGCAAATCTTTTTGATACCAGAATCGGTTCATGTCCATCCCAGCCACCCTGGAAAATCATAGCCTTCTTCATATAAATAACCCACCTTTCTTCAATTCCTGCAAATTCTGGTCGCAGGCACATCCATCAGTCCTAACCATTGTATATATCGTTTGCTATCAGATATAGCATCGAAGTCCCATGCCTTGTTCCTGAGCCTCAAATACCATATCAATTACTTTCATTACTCTTAATGCCTGTTCCGGTTTAACCATCAATTCTTCTTGTCCTTCCATAACCTTAACTATATTCTTATAGTAGTCACA
>CAZBRY010000040.1:0-14513 GCA_964494285.1 uncultured Lachnospiraceae bacterium | reverse complement strand
AAAGATTATTTCACGATGGACGGGCATTCCAATCGCAAAACTGACGGAAAGCGAGCGCAGCAAGACGCTGCATCTGGATGAGGAGCTGCACAAGCGCGTTATCGGGCAGGACGAGGGCGTGACAAAGGTGACGGAGGCGATCATCCGATCCAAGGCTGGCATTAAGGATCCGACAAAGCCGATTGGTTCCTTCCTATTCCTAGGACCGACCGGTGTCGGTAAGACGGAGCTTGCCAAAGCGCTCGCGCAGAGCCTGTTTGACGACGAAGGCAACATGGTGCGGATCGATATGAGTGAATACATGGAGAAATACTCCGTATCACGCCTGATTGGTGCGCCTCCCGGTTATGTAGGCTATGAGGAGGGTGGACAGCTGACCGAATCAGTCAGAAGAAAGCCATACTCGGTCGTGCTGTTCGATGAGATAGAGAAGGCTCATCCCGACGTGTTCAATGTGCTTCTGCAGGTGCTGGATGACGGAAGGATTACCGATTCGCAGGGCAGGACAGTAGATTTTAAAAATACAATCCTGATCATGACGTCCAATATCGGCTCTGAGTATCTGTTAGAGGGGATTGATGCGGATGGTACAATCAAGCCCGAGGCGGAGGAGCTTGTCATGAATGAGCTGCGCGCGCATTTCAGACCGGAGTTTTTGAATCGTCTGGACGAAATGATTTTATTCAAGCCTTTGACAAAGAGCAATATCGGCGGTATTATCAAATTGTTAGTGGCCGATTTGAACCGGCGTCTGTCGGATCGGAATTTGCGCATCGCGCTGACGGAGGAAGCGGAGCGTTTTATTATGGAAAACGCCTATGATCCCGTATATGGCGCGAGACCTTTGAAACGCTACATCCAGAAGCATGTCGAGACGCTTGCCGCCAGGCTGATTTTGTCCGACGGTGTGAAAGAGGGCGACACAATCCTGCTTGATGTGGCGGACGATGCGCTTGTGGCCCGTGTACAGCAGGGCTGAAATCGGATGAAGCGAGCTTTGAAAATCAGACAATAAAGTGAAGTATCAGGGGATCAGGTTGAAAGCAAGGGAACAAATGAAAAGGTGGCTGGTGGCCGCGGGACTGGTGATCGCGCTTTTGTCAGGCTGTATCGGCTGTGGCAAACAGCAGGATATTCTGGCACAGGAGCCGGTCATACCGCTTAAGGAACACAGAGAAAAAAATACGGAAGAGGCAGAGGAAACTGTCTCTTCCTTGTCATACCCGGAAAAAGAGGCGTCAAGCGGCGCAGAAACCGCAAGCAGCGCAGAAACCGCAAGCGGCGCAGAAACCGCAAGCAGCGCAGAAACCGCAAGCGGCGCAGAAACCGCAAGCAGCGCAGAAACCGCAGATGGAGCGGCAGTGGAAATGGTCAGTACACAGCTGACAGAGGAAGAGTTGGACTTTTTTACCGACTGTTTCAATGATGCGAGAACGAATGGTTTTTTATCCTGCGGCTATGAGATTCCTTCTCATATCGATTTGACGGCGGTAATGAAAAGTATCGGCTCCACAGGAGAACCGCTTTCAGAGAAGGAGCAGACCGAGGCCTCTAAGCTTTTTGGAAAGACAACCAAGATCGATCTGGTAAAGTACTCCTCTGCCTATTTAGAGTCGCTTCTGCATGAAATGACCGGAATCGGTCTGTCGGGACTGGATGAAAAGCCGGATTGCCCGTATAGCAGCGATTATGATGCTTTTTATATAAGAAAAAGCGATATTGTACTGCGTGAAATCACCTGTACGGCGGGAAGTGTGGATGGCGATGGAGTTTACAGCATCTTTTACACAAAGGCCGGTAATGAGGGACTTTGGAATGTGATTTTTAAGAAAAGCGGCAGCGAATTCCGCTTTCATTCCAATACAAGCTTGACGCGGGAAAACTGAGTCATGCGGTATCATATGGTTTGTCATAACTTCGCGTGACAATTGTCACGACCTGTCGGAATCCTATTTACAGCCCCTTTTTTCTGTAGTAAGCTTCATACATCAAACATAGGAGGAAGGGATCAAGATGTCAAATAATAACGGATTTAAGGTAGTGCTGTTAGCGCTCCTTTGTATCCTTGCCGCACCGATTATCATCCCGATCGGGCTGACGGTGGGAATCGTCGTCTTATCGATCGCATTTTCCATTCTTGTAACATTGGCTGCACTGGTGATTGGATTTGGTTCGGCCGCGGTTGGCTGTTTGGCAGCCGGAATTGTGGCGGTCATTTTTGGATTTTTTTATTTGTTTCATGCACCGCTTGCGGGCTTTGTTGTGCTTGGAGCAGGACTGCTGGTGCTGGCGATCGGACTTTTGTTTCTGATACTGACGATTCTCATTTGCGGAAAGCTGCTTCCGGCAGTATTTAGGGGCATTGTGCAGTTGTGCGGTATGCCGTTTCGCAGAAAGGAGATCATTGTATGAACGATTTTATAAAAAGATGTCTCGTTGTTGCATCAGGGCTTTGTGCGATCGGACTTGTGCTTATTTTGATCGGCGGCATTTTTGGCGGATTATACCAGACAGAGGAGATTGCGCTTCAGGGTGGCTTTTCCTATCCCTTTTATACCAATGCGGCAGTGCTGAAAACGGTGGTTGTCAATTCAGATATGGATAGGGAAACCGATGGTTTCTTTTATACGGAAACTGCAGACGGTTACTATGAAAATGATAATATATGTGCCAAGGAGGAGATAGAAGAGCTTTCGATACAAATTGGCACATGTGAGTTTGAGGTACGGGAGTGGGATGGAGAGACATATAAAATCATCGCCCAGAATGTGCCTGACTTGAAATGCTACGCGCAAAATGGTACCCTGTATATAAAAAATATTCGGCATCACTTAAGATTTTCTTCTAAAGAGACGTTGACGCTGTATGTTCCCGAGGAAGCTGAATTAGATGTGGTTAAGGTGGAGCTTGGAGCCGGAAAAGGAACGATCAAAGATCTGACGGCGGAGGAAATGACGATAGAGGTTGGAGCGGGAAAGCTTGTTTGCAAGGATTTGATATTGGATCAGCTGCGGATGGAAATTGGCGCGGGAAAGGCGGACTGCAGCAATTGTACGGCTCAAGACGTGCGCCTTGAAGCCGGCGCCGGCAGGCTGTCGTATGATGGTGATATCAAGGGTGATTTGGATGCTTCGTGCGCGCTTGGAGAAATTGAGCTTACGATAGGCGGAGAGTATCGGGATTATGATTATGATATTGAAGCCGCTCTCGGCAGTGTAACGATCGATCAGCAGTCAGAAGGCCGCGTCACTTTTAGTGGAATCAGCGAAAAAAGAATCGATAACGGTGCAGAGAAAAAGATGGAGTTAGAGTGTGCAATGGGCAATATGGATATTTCTTTTGAATGACAGTAAATCGGAAGGAGGGTTGAGACATGCAGGATGAATACAGGAGATTGACGAAATCAAGGACAGAAAGAATGATTTGTGGAGTCTGCGGCGGATTTGCGGAATATTTAAATATGGACCCGACAATCGTACGCCTGATCATGGTTGTGTTTATGTGTATGGGATGGGGTATTTTGGCTTACTTTATCGCCGCCATCGTTATGCCGGAAAAATCAATGTAAAGGCTGTCGATTTCGTGAATATTTACAAAAAATTATGAAATACTCCTTTTATATAGAGTGTATATAAAAGGAGTGTTTTTATGGGCAAAAAGAAAAAGGAAGAGCTGCGCTATCCCCAGGAACTGTCCGAGGAAGAAAAAATGAAATATGAAATTGCAGCAGAAATGGGTCTTTTGGACCGCGTACTCACCGATGGATGGGAATCGCTGTCGGCCAAAGAAACGGGCAGCATCGGCGGAAAGCTCGGAAGCTACAGGCGGAGAAAATAAACCGGTTTCTGATGTAAAAGCTTCTGCTATTCGGCATTGATCCACATGCGGACATCCGGGATTTTTTTAAGTAAGGGCAATAGAAGCACTGTGATGATAATGCCGGTAAAGCCTTGTACGATGTTGAACGGGATGCCTGTGGCGGAAGAACTGACGCCTGCCGTGAATGTCGTATTTGTAAACTGTCCGGCAGCGATCATCGCAAGGAAAATCTCATATACAAAATAACCGATCACCATAAAGGCCTCTCCGGCGGCACCCGCGATCAACACGCCGGCATATTCCCCGGAAGCGGATGTAAACACCTTTTTGAGCAGACGAAATAATAGGGATGCAATCAGGGCGGTAACGGCCTTGATGACAAAGGTTGCCGGTGCAAAAGCGGCATAGCCGGAAAACAGGTCGGCAAATAGGGAACCGATACCGGCGGAAAGTGCGCCATAAAGAGGTCCGAGCAAAATACCGCAAAGCAGGACAAAGCCGTCGCCTAAATGAATATAGCCAAATGTAGGCGTGGGTATTTTGATAATCATCGTCGCAATACAGGTGAGTGCGGCGAGCATCGCAGCCACAACAACAAATTTTGTATCCTTTGATTTCTTCATAATTAATTCCTCCTCATACTTTGTATACAGATTCTTTTTCACAGTTTATCGCTTGATCGTGGAAGAGTCAATATCTAAACTTCCTAAATTGCTTTTCTATAAGAAAATTGTTATACTATAGTAACAGCTGTACACAGCAGAGAGATATAAGAGAAAGGGCTAAAGGATGCAGGCAATTATCTTGGCAGCAGGTATGGGAAGACGATTAAAGGAGCTGACGAGCAACGCGACGAAGTGTATGGTCGAGGTGAACGGAAGAACGCTGATCGAGCGCACGTTGACCGCACTTGATGGATATGCACTTTCACAAATTGTGATTGTGGTTGGCTACGAGGCGGACAAGCTCAAGGCGTATGTGCGGACGCTGCCGATTAAAACAACGGTCATTTTTGTGGAAAATACAGTTTACAACTCAACGAACAACATTTATTCGCTCTATTTAGCGAAGGACTATATGCTAAGAGAGGATACGCTGCTTCTTGAATCGGACATCGTGTTTGAGGAACGGATGTTAGACCGGCTGCTTAACGACCCCTATCCGACACTTGCGCTTGTGGCACGTTATGAGAGTTGGATGGATGGTACTGTTGTGACCCTTGATGCCGAACATAACATCACTCGGTTTATTTCTAAAAAGGAGTTTGATTTCAAATGTGCGGAGAATTATTTTAAAACAGTTAATATTTATAAATTCAGCAGATCGTTTTCGGAAACCTCTTATGTGCCGTTTTTGGAAGCCTACTGCAAGGCGCTTGGGCACAACGAGTACTACGAGCAGGTGTTAAAGGTAATTACGCTGCTGGATCAGTGCGAACTAAAGGCATGCTCGCTTGAAAATGAAAAGTGGTATGAGATCGATGATGTACAGGATCTGGATATTGCAGAAACCATTTTTGCATCAGGAGCTGAAAAACTACATAAAATTCAAAATCGCTATGGCGGTTACTGGCGCTATGAACGGCTGAAGGATTTTTGTTACCTTGTGAATCCCTATTATCCATGCAGCCGGCTGAAGGAGGAGCTGAAAGCGGGTTTCGAAACGCTTCTTTGTGAATACCCGTCCGGCATGTCGGTCAACAGCCTTCTGGCTGCCAAATACTTTGGCTTAAAGCAGGAGCAGATTTGCGTCGGAAATGGTGCGGCGGAATTGATCAAGGCATATATGAGTACATCCCCGGGTTTGACTGGAGTAGTCTATCCCACGTTTGAGGAATATCCGAATCGCATGAAGCCCGAAGAAATTGTCGCTTTTTATCCGGATCATGCAGACTATTCCTATACGGCGGAGGAATTGATGGAGTTCTTTGAGGATAAGGACATCCGGCAGCTGATTCTTATCAATCCCGACAATCCATCGGGGAGCTTTATTCCTCGATCCGGCATTTATATGCTTGCGGACTGGTGCCGGATGCGCAATATACGATTGCTTTTAGATGAATCCTTTGTGGATTTTGCAGACATTGACCCGGATGATAAGGAGAATCAAAACTCCTTTTTCAAGCAGAATATTTTAACGGAGTATAAAAATCTTGTGGTGCTGAAGAGCATTTCAAAATCATTTGGTGTGCCTGGGCTGCGTCTCGGAGTGCTGGCTTCCTCAGATGTGGGGCTGGTCAAACAAATCAGATCGGAAATGGCGATCTGGAACATCAATTCGTTTGCGGAATTTTATTTACAGATTGTAGAAAAATATACGGCGGACTATACAGCTTCTTTAGTACGGATCAGGGAGAGCCGCGGCAGGCTGTTCGAGAAGTTATCCAAAATAAACGGAATTCGACCGATCCGGTCAGCGGCAAATTATATTCTATGCGAGTTGATTCCGGCGGATGCATCCGCGGCTGCAAAGATAGTTCCCAAATCGGCTGAGGAGCTCGCGATCCGGCTTTTGGAGGAATATGAAATATTGATCAAGGACTGCAGCACGAAAAAGGGCTTTGAGGGAAAGAACTATATTAGAATTGCGGTACGTGATGATGCGGATAATGCGCGGCTTTGTACGGCGCTGCGTGAAATATTCTAAATTGGAGGAACGCCTATGAAGCTTGAGAGAATTAAGAGAGCCGGTTTGAAAAGTTTGTATGGCACATTTTTGTATATGACCCTGCTGCCGCTTTTTTTGTTTGGACTGGTCATGATTGTCTACAGCTCCAAGACGCTTTCTTTAAGCATTCAGGAGGAAGCGGCAAATAATCTGAAGAACGTGGGGATCTCCGTGCTGTCGGCGCTTGACATCATGTACCCCGGAGACTACAATATTGTGATTGACGGGGAGGATGTTTCCTATTATAAAGGAGATCATCTTTTAAGCGGAGATTATGCGCTGATTGATGCAATCAAAGAAGAGAGCAATTTGGAGATTTCTCTTTTTTTCTATGATACGCGTCTGGTAACGACGATTCAGGATGATGTGAGCGGCCGTTTTAGCAACACCGGAGCCAATATAAAGATCGTAAGGGAGGTTCTGGAGAAAAAAACGCCGCGTTTTTTTAATAATGTAAAGGTCAACGATGTCCCTTATTTTGCCTATTACAGACCGATTTTTTCCGAGGACGGAGAGGTGTGCCTTGGCATGATCGGGGTAGCCAAGCCCTCAGAGGAAATCGTAGGCAGTGTAAACGCTGCTGTTTATAAAAATCTTGCGATCATGATTTTGACACTGTTCATTACAGCGTGGTTCATTGTCCGTTTTGCTTCCAAAATGGTTTTAGTAATCAAAAGCATGATGGATTTCTTAAAAGAAATTTCGCTTGGCAATCTTGAATCGACGCTGGATCCGCTTGTATTATCCAGAGAGGATGAGCTTGGCGAGATGGGGCGTCTCACCGTCACCCTGCAAATGTCGCTTCGGAAGCTTATTGAGCGGGATGCACTGACGGGTTTGTACAACAGAAGGAGCGGAGAAAAGAAGCTGGATGAATTTCGTGAAAAGGGAACTTTGTTTGTAATCGCGCTGGGTGACATTGATTTCTTTAAAAAATTTAATGATAATTTTGGCCATGCGTGTGGGGATATTGTTTTAAAGGAGGTCGCGCGCGTACTGAATGAGGAAATGCGTGGGCTGGGATTTGTAGCCCGTTGGGGCGGGGAAGAGTTTTTGCTCGTATTTGAAAATATGGAGACGATAGCGGCAGGTATCGCTACAGATAAAATTTTGCATGCAGTAAGAGATAATAAGGTTCTGCATGAGGGGAAGGAGCATACGGTTACGATGACCTTCGGCGTTGCAAAAAATCAGGCAAAGGTGCCGATCAACCTTCAGATCAAGGAAGCCGACGAGAAGCTGTACAAAGGAAAAGAGGGTGGGAGAAACCGCGTAGTCGTTTGATTAAGGAGTGTGAATTTTGAAAAGAGATCCTTGTATTATAAATGATTTTAAACCGTTGGATCAAATTAATGGATTTTCAGTACGTCCGGGCTTTTTTGATATCAACGGCGCGACAGCGTTTACGCATGGTGTCAGTTTTACCGTGCATTCCCACAACGCGACGGATTGCAGCCTTGTGCTGTTTCATCACAGAGAGACGGAGCCGTTTGCCGTACTGAAATTTCCAAAGCATTACCGAATTGGGAACTCCTTTTCGATGTTTGTTTTCGGACTGGATGTCGGGGATATCGAATATGCCTATTGCTTTGACGGACCCTATAACTCGGCAAAGGGGCTTCTGTTTGATAAGACAAAGTATATTTTGGATCCTTATGCGCGCGCCGTTACGGGGCAGAGCATGTGGGGTGAGAAGTTTGACGACATCGATTTTTACAAGGCGCGTGTTGTTAAAAATGATTTTGACTGGGGTGATGCGAAGCAGCCTCTGATACCGATGGAGGATTTAATCATTTATGAGCTGCATGTGCGTAACTTTACACAGCATATTTCTTCGGGCGTAAGCACTCCGGGTACGTTTGACGGTATTAGGGAGAAGATCCCCTATCTGCTTTCCCTTGGAGTCAATTGTGTCGAACTGATGCCGGTATTTGAATTTAATGAAATGCTGAATCGGCGGAAAATCGACGAGAAAGACCTGTTAGAGTGCTGGGGCTATAATACCGTCAGCTTTTTCTCACCCAATACGTGCTACAGCTCCGAGCGCGAGCAGAATTATGAGGGAAGGGAATTAAAGGAGCTGATCAAGACGTTGAACGAAAATGGCATTGAGGTCATATTAGATGTCGCATTCAATCATACCGGAGAGGGTAATGAATTTGGTCCGTTCTTTTCCTTTAAAGGGGTGGACAACAACATTTACTACATGCTGACACCGGACGGACATTATTATAATTTCAGCGGCTGCGGTAATACGCTTAACTGCAACCATCCGATCGTGCAGCAGATGATTTTGGAATGTCTGCGTTACTGGGTCATTAACTATCGGGTGGATGGATTTCGGTTTGACCTTGCATCGATTCTTGGAAGAAATGAGGACGGCTCCCCGATGAGCAAGCCGCCCCTTTTGCAAAGTCTGGCTTTTGATCCGGTTTTAGGAGATGTCAAGCTGATTGCAGAGGCGTGGGATGCGGGTGGTCTTTATCAGGTCGGCAGCTTTCCGTCTTGGAATCGATGGGCGGAATGGAACGGAAAATACAGAGATGACATGCGTAAGTTTTTAAAAGGCGATGACGGGATGGCGCAGGCGGCCGTGCTCCGCCTGACCGGTTCTTCCGATCTGTATCCTGAGGAAACGCGAGGTCGCAATGCGTCGGTGAACTTCCTGACTTGTCATGACGGTTTCACGCTCTACGATTTGTATGCATACAACCAAAAGCACAATGAAGCGAATGGATGGAACAATACGGATGGTGATGACAACGGAAACTCCTGGAACTGCGGAGAAGAAGGGCTGACGCAAAACAAAGAGGTTCTGTCGCTTCGCAGACGTATGATTAAGAATGCATGCGTGGGCCTGTTTTGCAGCATAGGTACACCAATGTTCTATGCTGGGGACGAGTTCGGAAATACACAGTTTGGGAATAATAACCCATACTGCCAGGACAATGAGATTTCGTGGCTGAATTGGGGGCTGCTTAAGGAAAACAGGGATCTGTTCGAATTTTTTCAGTTTATGATTCGTTTTCGAAAGTCCCATACGGTTTTGCGCAAAAGGATGAAACCGTGTTCCCTTGATTTTCCACAGATCAGTGCACATGGAAATAAGCCGTTTGTATCGGATTTTTCATGGGAAAGCAAACAGGTGGCAGTGATGTTTGCGGGACGCAGCCGGTCTAAGGACGACATCGTTTATGTGGCTTTCAATACCTATTGGGAGTCTGAGACAATGGAACTGCCCGATTTGGGCGGACGTGGAAAATGGCAGCTTGTCGTGGATACGGCGCAGGAAAATCCGTTTCAAAAGAAGTTTCTTACATCCGGCAGGCTGACACTTGGCTCGAGAAGCGCGGCGGTGCTTATTTTTGTGGCGATTTAGGATAAATTGTGAAATTGTAAAAATTTTATGGCGCTGTTGCATTTTTTGTCAATGTCTGATATTATAATTGCTTGTGAAACTGAGCGGATAAGATACTGGATCATAAAGAGGAGAATAGAGTAAAATGAGAAAAACAAAGATTGTCTGTACGTTGGGACCGGTGACGAGGAGTCCGGAAATGATTGAAAAACTGATTGAAAGTGGCTTGAATGTGGTAAGATTGAATTTTTCACATGGAGACCATGAATATCATAAGGAATCGATAGAGATGTTTCGCGCTGTGCGGGATAAAATGGAGGTGGCGGCAGCTGTTCTTCTCGATACCAGAGGACCGGAAATCAGGATCGGAAACTTTAAGAATGGTTCCGAGATTCTTGCGGAGGGCGAATCATTTACGCTGACAACAAAAGAAATAGAAGGAACGAAAAAGTGCGTGATGGTTACTTATCAGGATCTTCCGGCGCAGCTTGGCAAGGGAGATAAGGTATTGCTGGACGACGGAAATATTGAGTTGTGTGTTGATTCCTGCAAGGATACGGATATTATTTGTACCATTGTACACGGTGGGAAAATCAGCAACCATAAGGGCGTAAACATTCCGTGCATCAAGCTGCAAATGCCGTATATGAGTGAACAGGATAAAGCGGACGTGCGTTTTGGCATCGAGCAGAAGGTGGATTTTATCGCAGCTTCCTTTGTCAGAAGAAAAGAGGATGTCATTGAGCTGAGGAAGTTCATTGATTACCATGGCGGACATGAAATTAAAATTATATCCAAAATTGAAAATACGGAGGGTGTGGATAATTTTGAAGAAATTCTTTCACATTCCGACGGTATTATGGTAGCGAGAGGCGACATGGGTGTGGAAGTTGAGTTTGAGCGCCTGCCGGGTCTCCAGAAGCGTTTTATCAAACGCTGTTACCAAGAGGGAAAGATGGCAATTACCGCAACACAGATGCTGGATTCCATGATCGAGCATCCGAATCCAACGAGAGCGGAAATTACCGACGTTGCCAATGCAGTGTTTGACGGTACTTCTGCCGTGATGCTTTCCGGAGAGACTGCGATGGGCAAATATCCGGTGCAGGCAGTCTGTGCGATGGCAAAAATCGCAAATCAGGCGGAGCATGATATGTTTGAGATGAAGCTTTACTCGGATAAGCGTTATGAAATCGATAGTAATGAGACAACACCCGATGCGATCTGTGATGCGGCATGCAGGGCGGCGCGGGATTTGCATGCAAAAGCGATTGTCGCGATCACAAAGAGTGGAAGGACGGCAAGAATTATTTCTAAATACCGCCCGCAGTCTCCGATCATCGCCGCTACTTATTCGGAAAAGACGTTCCATCAGCTTGCGCTTTCCTGGGGGGTGACGCCGGTGTTGGCATTGTTCCAGAACACGGCCAACGACTTGCTGCGCCACGGCATCGACTGTGCAAAGAAGCTTGACATGGTCGAGGATGGGGACAAGGTTGTCGTTACGGTAGGAGTGCCTGTGGACACACAGGGCAATACAAACCTGATTAAGGTAGAGGTTGTCGGCAGCAGCTCAGTCGGGATTTAAGCCACAGATTTGATCGAATACAGATCGAATGCTTCAAAACTATTTGACAAATCGTGCATTCTTTATTATGATGAATAAAATTAAAGAAATACAAAACGGTTGTGAGAAAGAGGAGTACGCATAGGATCTCACCAGAGAGGGCGGTTCGCCGGCTGTAAGGCTGCCCGGAGAAGAGTATGCGGAAGGTAGCTTTTGAACCGGTATCCCGGCGTCAGGTCGTGCGATATCCGTCTTATCCACGTTACGGAACAAGTGATAAATCAAGGTGGTACCGCGAATTTCTCGCCCTTGCTATAGGTGTGGCAGGGGCTTTTTTATTCTATAGGAAATTCAAAGGAATTTCCTATAGAACAAAATACTATGCACTTTCATTCAGGAGGGAAAACAAATGAGTAAGGAGCTTGCAAAAATATACGATCCACACGGACTGGAGGACAGGCTGTATCAGAAGTGGCTTGAAAAGAAGTATTTTCATGCGGAAATTGACAGGAGTAAAAAGCCATTTACGATCGTAATGCCGCCCCCTAATATTACAGGCAAGCTGCATATGGGACATGCACTTGATAATACGATGCAGGATATTCTGATTCGTTTTAAGCGGATGCAGGGTTATAATGCGCTTTGGATACCGGGCACGGATCATGCCGCGATTTCGACAGAGGTAAAGGTGACAGCCGCCTTAAAGGAGGAGGGCATCGATAAAGCGGCGCTTGGCAGAGAAGGATTTTTAAAGCGTACATGGGAATGGCGGGAGGAATATGGCCGTGCCATTGTGGATCAGCTTAAGAAAATCGGTTCCTCCTGCGATTGGGACAGAGAGCGCTTTACGATGGACGAGGGCTGCTCCAAAGCGGTCGAAGAGGTTTTTATCAACCTATATAACAAAGGTTATATTTATAAAGGCAGCCGCATTGTCAACTGGTGTCCGGTATGTCATACGACGATTTCCGATGCGGAGGTCGAGCACGAGGAGCAGGCGGGTCATTTCTGGCACATCAAATATCCGATTGCCGGAACTGAGGAAGCGAAGGCGGCAATTGAAGGAAGGACACCTGAACAGGCAGCTCCTTTTAATTATGTCACCGTAGCGACGACAAGGCCGGAAACGATGCTCGGCGACACGGCGCTTGCGGTCAATCCGAAAGATGCGAGGTATCAGGGGCTCATCGGAAAGAGTGTGGTTCTTCCGCTTATGAATAAGGAAATACCGGTTGTTGCAGATGCGTATGTAGATCAGGAATTTGGTACAGGCGTCGTAAAAATCACGCCTGCACATGACCCCAATGATTTTGAGGTTGGGAAGCGCCATAATCTGGAGCTCATCAACGTGATGAATGATGATGCAACGATTAACGAAGAAGGCGGCAAGTATGCCGGAATGGAACGCTATGAAGCGCGCAGGCAGGTGGTTGCGGATTTGACGGCGCAGGGATTACTGGAAAAGATTGAAGAGCACTCCCATAACGTTGGCACGCATGATCGATGCGGCTGTACGATTGAGCCGATGGCAAAGCAGCAGTGGTTTGTTGCGATGGAAGAGCTTGCCAAGCCTGCGATCGAGGTATTAAAGGCAGCAAGAAAAGGTGAGGAGCTTCCGGTCGGTACACTTGAGTTTGTGCCGGAGCGTTTTGATAAAGTATATTTGCACTGGCTGGAAAACATCAGGGATTGGTGCATCAGCCGTCAGCTTTGGTGGGGGCACCGGATCCCAGCTTATTATTGTGAGGACTGCGGCGAGCTTTTTGTCGGCAGGGAGGCGCCGGATGTATGCCCGAAGTGCGGCTGTACGAGAATGAGACAGGATGAGGATACGCTGGATACGTGGTTTTCCTCGGCATTGTGGCCATTTTCTACGCTTGGCTGGCCGGAGAAGACGGAGGATCTTAATTATTTCTATCCGACCGACGTGCTTGTGACAGGTTATGATATTATTTTCTTCTGGGTCATCCGAATGGTATTTTCGGGGATCGAGCATACCGGACATGCCCCGTTCCATACGGTGCTGATTCACGGGCTTGTGCGGGATTCCCTCGGCCGTAAGATGAGTAAATCCTTAGGAAACGGGATCGATCCGCTTGAGCTTATCAATCAATACGGCGCCGATGCGCTGCGCATGACGTTGATGACCGGCAACGCGCCGGGCAATGATATGCGTTTTTACTACGAGAGAATGGAAGCGAGCAGGAATTTCGCCAATAAGGTATGGAATGCTTCCCGCTTCATTATGATGAATATGGATGGAAAGACAGTCACAAAGCCGGAGAACGCAGATTTGGAGCCGGTTGATAAGTGGATCCTGTCCAAACTGAACCATGTCGTAAAGGAAGTTACGGATAACATGGAAGGCTATGAGCTGGGCATCGCTGTACAGAAGGTATATGATTTCATCTGGGATGAATTCTGTGACTGGTATATTGAGATGGTAAAGCCGAGACTTTACAACAGTGACGATACCCTTTCTCAAAATGCGGCGCTGTATACACTGCGGGAAGTGCTGATTGACGCGCTGAAGCTGCTGCATCCGTACATGCCGTTTATTACGGAGGAAATTTTCTGCACACTGCAGAGCGAAGAGGAGTCTATCATGATTTCCAGCTGGCCGCAGTTTACGTTGGAGCGTGATTTTGCGGCAGAAGAAAAGGCGATCGAGCTGATTAAGGAGGCTGTCCGGGGAGTCAGGAACGTGCGTACGGGGATGAATGTGCCGCCGAGCAGAAAAGCACAGGTATTTGTCGTGTCAGAAAATGAAGAGCTGTTACAGGTCTTTGAGGAAGGAAAGCTGTTTTTTGCATCCCTTTCTTTTGCTTCCCAAGTAACACTGCAGCGGGACAGGACAGGCATTGCCGACGATGCGGTTTCCGTCGTGATTCCGAATGCCTCCATTTATATCCCTTTCGCCGAGCTTGTTGATCTCAAGCAGGAAATTGAGCGTCTGCAAAAGGAAGAAAAGCGTCTGGAGGGAGAGCTTACGCGCGTAAAAGGGATGCTTGGCAACGAGAGATTTACGAGCAAGGCTCCGGCTGAAAAAATTCGTGAGGAGCAGGAAAAGCTTGAAAAGTATACGCAGATGATGGAACAGGT
>CAZBRY010000039.1:0-14536 GCA_964494285.1 uncultured Lachnospiraceae bacterium | reverse complement strand
GGCTATGCGCAAATTTACGGAAAGTATAACACGCTTCCTTATGATAAGCTGAAGCTGGATTTATATTATATCGAAAACTTTACGATTTGGCTGGATTTAAAGTTGATCATACAAACACTGAAAATTTTATTTACGCTGGAAAGCACAGAAGGAATTGCGGATGGAACTATCACGCCGCTTGAGGAAGAAGATGGTGACGATGAATGAGGAATTAATCAGTATTGTTGTTCCGGTCTATAATGCCGCAAAATGCATTACGGATACGGTACGGTCCGTCAGAAGTCAGACACTGCAGAACTGGGAACTGATTCTGGTGGATGACGGTTCTACGGATCGCAGCGTGGATATAATGCGTGAATTTGCGAACGACAATATTAAGTTGATTTGCTTAGAAGGCAGTAAAAGCGCAGCGCTTGCCAGAAACCGCGGAATCGGGGAGGCGGCAGGCAGGTATTTGGCATTTTTGGATGCGGATGATTTGTGGTCCCCTGACAAGCTGGAAAAACAGATTCAGTTTATGCGTGAGCGGGAAGCGGCCTTTAGCTTTACGGGCTATGAATTTGCGGATGAGCAGGGAATCGGCGTGCAGAGAATTGTCAGTGTTCCGGCAAAGCTGAACTATCGTTCCGCCTTGAAAAATACGACGATTTTCACGAGTACGGTCATGTTTGACTTAAGCAGAATTACAAAAGAAGATATTTTGATGCCAAATGTCGCGAGTGAGGATACGGCCACGTGGTGGAAAATATTAAAAAAGGGCTATACGGCATATGGCCTGGACGAGCCGCTGACGCTTTACCGACGCGGAACAGGGACGTTGTCTTCTAATAAGATTATCGCGGTCAAACGAATCTGGAATCTTTACAGAAATGTGGAGCACCTGTCGGTTCCAAGAAGTTGCTATTGCTTTTGCTTCTATGCGGTGCGGGCGGTATTGCGGCGGATCTAAGCTCTGATTGAGCTGTTAGGTGAAACCGTAATAGAGAGCGGGAGGCTTTATGCATATGAAATTTCAAGTATTGTTATCCGCGATGTTTTTGGAAAATGAGGCGTATGCGGACACACTGCATATTACTTCTGATGCGGTAATCATCAATCAATGCGACAAAACGTGCGAGGAAACGGTCAAAAGGGAAAGTGTTTCTGGACGAGAGCAAAACATTACTTATATCGAAACAACGGAGCGGGGGCTCAGCAAAAGCCGGAATCTGGCGATCGCGAAGGCGGAAGCGGAGGTTTGCATTCTGTGTGATAATGATGTAGAATATGTGGAAGACTATGAAAAGCTGATTTGTGACGCTTTCGACAGCCGTCCGGATGCCGACATCATTGTTTTTTATATTAAGCGGAAGGAAAAGCCGAAGCCGAATTTTCCGAGGGAAAAGCGGATGGGCTATTATTCGGTGCTGAAAATATTTTCACCGGAAATTGCTTTTCGGCGTCATTCGGTATTGGACGTTCGTTTTGATGAGCTGTTTGGTGCAGGAGCGCATTATCATATGGGAGAGGAAAATATTTTCCTCTATGACTGTCTGAAAAAGAAGAAGAAGATTTATTATGTTCCGATTCAGATCGCTTCTCTCAGAGAAGAGCCCTCCACCTGGTTTCAGGGCTATGACGAGCGGTTTTTTGTGTCAAGAGGTGCTAACTACGGCGCGATGTCAAAAAAGGGATCGCTGCTTTTGATTTTACAGTTTGCCTTGAGAAAACGCGGATTATATAGCGGTAATATGACGATGGTCGCCGCTCTGCGCCTGATGTGGAAGGGACGTCGTGAATATTTGAGCCGGACTCCGAGACTTTTTCTCGCGGGAGATTTCAGAACGGGGACGGGTCCTGCCAATGTGACAAAGAGCTATCTAAAATGCCTGCCGGAGGATACGCTGTATCAAAAGGCGCGTTCGAAGACTTTGCGGGTGCCGGAAATCCTATTCAAGACGATGCGTGCCAAGGTCGTGCTCTATTCGGGATACTCCGGTCAGAATGTGCTTGGACTGCGCCTGGCAAAGATCTTTAAAAAACCGTCGGCGTATTTGATGCACGGCTGTGTGGAACATGAAAATGCGATCAACGGCGTGCCGGATGAGAGGATGAAGCGCATCGAGCGTAAAACAATGGCGCTTGCGGATCGGATCTTTGCCGTTTCCGACTGGTTTGCGGATTGGCTGCGGGAGGCTTATCCCGAGTATCGGGATAAAATCGACAGCGCGGTCAACGGCGTCGACGTTACACCGGATTCGATGCCGGCGAGGAGAACAGAGGGTCAGATTATTTCGATTGGCGGCGGGATGCCGAGGAAAAAAATCAAGCACATCTGCGAGGCATTACAATTGTTAAATGATAGTCGGGCGGCGGATGGCGAACAGCCGGTGAAGCTGATTGTGATCGGTGACAAGGGATTCGATACGGAGCTGATCAACGGCTATTCCTTTGTGGAGAATCGCGGAATCGTGCCGTTTGAGGAGACAAAGGCTCTTTTACGTTCCTCAAAGTTATTCATACAAAACAGCTGCTTTGAAACTTTCGGGCTTGCTCCGCTTGAGGCTCTGATGTGCGGTTGCAGCGTTCTTTTATCAGTGCATGTGGGAGCGCTTGAGCTGTTTGAAAACGTGGACGAGACAGATGTAATTACAAATTATGAGGATGCAGGGGAAATTGCGTCAAAGATAGGCGGCCTATTACGGCATGGAAATGCGGACAGGCTGATGACTAAAATTGATAAGGAGTCTGCCTCATGGGAAGCAAGGACCCGTCAGCTTCAGAAAAAGCTGGCACAGCTACGGTAGAACAACAAAACAAAAGACGGGAAATCATCAATTGGATCGTTCTCCTGTTCTTGTTTACGGGCTATACACTCACCTTCATGATACCGAAGTTCTACGGAGCGACGGATGCTTATGTAGGTGTATTCGTATTTTTGATGTGTGTTTGTTTGTTCCTAAATAATGTCGATTTGATCAGAATGATAAAAAGCAGGGATAAGGAGACCTTTCTTCTCGCCGGGATTATTTTGCTTGCCGGGATCAACCTGCTGATTGTAAATTCGGGAAAGGGTGCTTTCTTTGTGGTATCAAATTTTGTACTGATCTGGTATTTGTCGGACAAGATTTTGCTTACAAAGAGACAGATTACGGTTCTGTCGGGTCTGTATCTGCTTTTGCTGCTCTATTGGCTGCTCGCCGCTTATCCGAACCTGTTCAGTGATTATGAATCCTATGCCTATAATACGAATACGGCGGCGACCTTTACGGTTTTCACGCTGCTGTGTGCATTTGTATTCTTGCAGCAGCTTTACGAAAAGCATGAGATTGTCGGCTTGTTCATGGTGATTTTATTACTCAAGGGTGTGCAGCTTGTGCTTTGGCATCGCGCCAGAGGCGCGTTTATTATGCTTGTGATGTTTGTCTTTTTTAATTATATTGCACCGAAGAAATGGAGGGGTAATAAAAAGCTGTTTGGTTTTTTGTGCTTGCTGGCGACGCTGGGCTCCCTTGTGTTTGTCTGTGTTTATGTGCTGATTGGTACGACGGGCGTGAATTTTCAGATTCCTTTTTTCTACAAACCAGTATTTTCGGGACGGAACAGGATCTGGTATGAATTTTGGACGTTATTTATCCAAAAGCCGCTTACCGGGATTGGGACGAACGTGACACTCGAATCCTTCTGGGAGTTCAATGTGCATAATGCGATGTATAATATTCTCGTTGTTCATGGGATCGTCGTATTTGCAGGTGTTCTTTACTTTGTATACAAGAGGCTGAATGCCTTCCGCGAAATTGTCTGCAATAACAGGCTGGCACTATGCGCGCTTAGCGCGGTCATTGCCGTGTTTTTTGAGTCCTATTTTGACGTGGATTTGATTTGGGCGGATTATGCGCTGAATCTGATTTTCTTATTGGCGGTCGTCAATCATCTGACCGGCATAAAAAAGGTTGAAGAGACGAATGGGAAAGTATAAATATTTAGCTAACAATATCGCGCTATTTTCGATCAGTAATTTTGTATCAAAAATACTGGTTTTTTTGTTGGTACCCTTCTATACTAATGTGCTGACGACGCAAGAGTATGGTGTGGCAGATATTTTTCAGGTGACAATTCTTTTGCTCGTACCTGCTCTTACGGTAAATATGGGCGAAGCTGCGTTGCGATACGGCATCGAGAGAGAAGAAAAACGGGGAAGTATTCTTAGAATAGGGCTGAAATATACGGCGGCGGGCAGCCTCTTTGTTGTGCTTGCAGTGGGTATTTCAGCTTTTTTCGTGTCTGATCAGATGAAATGGTACCTACTTTTGTTCGTCCTGCTTTTTATGACCAATGCGTTTTATGAATTTTTGATTTTATATTTTCAGGGCTGCGAATTCATTACAATCGTTGTTGCGGGAAGTGTGTTTTCTACGCTGATCATGCTGCTTTCCAATTTGTTTTTCCTGCTTGTGTTGAAAATTGGGTTAAACGGATATCTATTTTCCCAGATGCTTGCTTATACGGCGGCGGTTTGTCTGATGCTGCTGCTGGCGAGGCGGCATACGAAGGGAAGCCTTCATAAGGATCCGGTTCTCGAAAAGGAGATGCTCGCTTACGGGAAGCCTCTGCTGCTTTATTCTACGGGAAGCTGGATCAATAATGCGGCGGATCGCTATATTTTAGCGGCGATCTGCGGGACGGCCGTTAACGGGGTTTACGGGGTCGCCTATAAAATCCCGGCAATTTTGATGGTGTTTCAGCGTATTTTTGCGCAGGCCTGGCAAATGTCCGCGACAAAAAGCTACGCAGATAAAAACAGTAATGATTTTTTCTCAACGATGTATCAGGCGTATCATACCTTTATGGTGATTGGGTGTTCGGCACTCATTTTAGGCGTTCGCTTTCTCGCCTGGCTGCTGTTTAAAAAGGATTTTTATGAAGCATGGCAATATGTGCCGCCGCTGTTGATTTCAGTCATTTTCGGTGCACTGACGGGATTCCTCGGCTCGATTTGTCTGGCGCATAAGGATAGCCGATCGATGGGATTTGCGACAGGCGCGGGTGCACTGTTGAATATCGCGCTGAATTTCCTGCTCGTTCCACGTTTTGGAGCGATGGGCTCCGCGGTGGCAACAGCGATTTCATATTTCACGATGTATGCGATGGCATTTTTGATTGTGAGGAAATATGTGCAAATCAAAACAAATATGATCAGAGACTATCTTTCCTATCTTTTGCTTGTGCTGCAATCGGTTGTCATGATTCGTTCCCTTGGACCTGTTTATCTAATCGGCGGTCTGATCGTCTTGCTGCTGGTTGCACTGCATGGAAAAGAAGTCGTCGATATGGTGAAAAAAGTCATCGATCTGATAAAAAGTCTTACACGGAGGAATGCGATCACATGAAGGAACAGAAAACTCAAATAGAAAACGGGATCAGTGAAAAGAGAAAGCGGATCGGAAATATCGCCTTGGCAGCAGGTGTATTCGTGCTGATTACTGCCGGATGGAATTTTTATTCGTGGTATGAGGCGACGGCGCCGTATGGAACGCTTGTTGCCTCTGTTGCACTCGGCATTGCTTTTTTATGTTATGTCAACATTAAGGACCCTGCACGATCCGGCATTTTATTTGATGCTTACCGCGGATTTGCTGGCTCTTGTGCATCTGTTTCTGGTTGGTTCCGATAAAGGCGCCATTTTAATTGCGGCTGATTTTCTGCTGATTTTGTATTTGGCGAATAAAGTTGTGTTTTCTGACAGACTGCTATTGATCAGCGCCGGTTTTACCGGATTCTTTTTCTTTTACTGGACGGTGGACGTTAAGGGATATTTCAAAGGCTATAACACAAATTTTGGCGGTCTTGTGCTTATCACAGGCTTTTTGTTCACAATGCTTCTGATGGAATATGGGAAGGATTATTTGAAAAACCAAAAGCAGTGGAAATATCAGAAATATTTGTGGATCGTGGAAGTGCTGCTATTTTTTCTTGCTTATAAAATTATTGCATGGTACCGTTCCAGGTGTGCGCTCATCGGTCTGCTTGTGCTTGCGCTCCTCATGCTGGTTCCGAAAGAAGTGTGGAACATTCGGCCTCTTTATTATGTACTGTGTGCGGGAGCGACGATTGGATCGATTGCCTTCACCGGCCTATACGTGTGGCTTGGTGTGTTGCGGGAGCAATTTCAGATCCAGATTTTTTATAAGGATATTTTGTCGGGACGCGAGGAAATCTGGTCGGAGCTTTGGAGTGCTTATTTAAAGCAGCCGTTTACGGGCATCGGCTCCTCTTATGTCATTCAGGTCGAGTGGATGGGTGGAATGCTGGAGGTGCATAACGGGTTGCTGGATCTTCTGATCATTCATGGGCTTGTCGTATTTATTGCAGCCTGCTGCTTTTTGCTGTACCGTCTGTTTGGTATCCGTAAAATTGCGGCTGCAGACCCCGTTGCAAAATGCGCGATGGCGGGGATGATGACGATGCTGCTGACCTCCTTTTTGGAAAATTACGTGATCGTACCGCCGTTTTCGCTGTTGTTTCTGTTTTTGTTTGCGACGATTAATAACCGAACACAAAAGCAGGAAAACTTGAAGTGATAAATGATATCTGTTATAATGAAGCGATTGAATAGCGGACATGATAGAATGGAAAATAAAATGAAAATTGGATTAATTAAAAATAGACAGCTCTTTGTCAGAAGAGTTGCGTTGATTGTCTGGGATGTGCTCTCGGTTGCGGGAGCTACCTACCTCGGACTCGTGGCGAGATTTGATTTCCGGTATGGGGACATTGCCGACCAGGCATTTATTGAGACGGCCTGGAATTACCTTCCGTACAGTATTCTGGTCACGATCGCTTTGTTCTGGCTGTTCCATATGTACCAGAGCCTCTGGGAATATGCGGGTGCGCCGGAAATGCTTAACATGGTCTTTGCCTGCATCAGCTCCGCTGTTTCGCAGATGGTGATTGTGCATATGTTTCTGCATTGGAGCTATCCGCGAAGCTCGTATGTGTTTTTTGGAGGCTTCCTGCTCTTTTTCGTTGTAATGAGCCGGTTTTTTTATCGCGCACTTCGCACGTTTGTCGAAAAGCGAACCGATACGGCTAAGAGCGTCAATGTGATGGTAATCGGCGCCGGAGATGCAGGGAATTCGCTGATTCGGGAAATGAAATCTTCGAGCTATATTCAGAAAAATGCGCTTTGCGTTATCGATGATGATAGATCAAAAATTGGGAATTATATTCATGGGGTAAAGGTTGTCGGCGGTCGGGATGATATTTTGGATAGTGTCGCCAAATATCATATCGACGAGATTATCATTGCGATGCCCTCCGCGCCCAAGGCGATCGTAAAGGAAATCCTTGAGATCTGCAAGCAGACGAAGTGTGAATTAAAGACGCTGCCCGGTATTTATCAGTTGGTAAACGGAGAGGTGAATGTCAGCCAGCTGAGGAAGGTCGACGTGATTGACCTGCTTGGCAGGGAGCAGATCGAGGTGGATCTCGATTCGATCATGGGTTATGTGCGGAATCAGGTGATTCTTGTTACGGGCGGCGGCGGTTCGATCGGGAGCGAGCTTTGCAGGCAGATCGCAAGCTACCGGCCAAAGCAGCTGATTATTTTTGATATTTATGAAAATAGCGCTTATGATATTCAGCAGGAGCTTAAGAAAAAATACCCGGAGCTGAATTTAGAGGTGCTGATCGGTTCTGTCAGAAATACAAACCGCGTCAATGCGGTGTTTGAGACATATTGCCCGAACATTGTGTATCATGCGGCTGCTCACAAGCATGTTCCCCTGATGGAGGACAGCCCGAATGAGGCAATTAAGAATAATGTGCTTGGCACATGGAAGATCGCAGAGGCGGCGGTGAGGTATCAGGCAGATCGTTTTGTCATGATTTCTACTGACAAGGCGGTGAACCCGACGAATATTATGGGCGCCAGCAAGCGTATTTGTGAAATGATTGTACAAGCTTACAACAGCCGTTCCAAAACGGAATTTGTCGCGGTGCGCTTCGGCAATGTGCTCGGCAGCAACGGCAGCGTCATCCCCCTGTTTAAAAAGCAGATTGCGTCGGGCGGTCCGGTCACGGTGACCCATCCTGATATCATCCGTTATTTTATGACGATTCCGGAGGCGGTGTCTCTGGTGCTGCAGGCAGGCGCTTATGCCCACGGCGGTGAGATCTTTGTGTTGGAGATGGGCGAGCCCGTGAAGATACTTGATCTTGCGAAAAACCTGATTCGTTTATCGGGGTATATTCCCGGGGAGGATATCCAGATCCAGTTTGTCGGGCTGCGTCCCGGAGAAAAGTTGTATGAGGAAATGCTGCTTGAGGAGGAAGGGATGCAGGAAACGGCAAACCGCCTGATTCACATCGGCAGGCCGATCGAATTTAATGAGACAGAATTTTTTGCGCAGTTAGAGGAGTTGAAGGTGGATTCTAAGGAAGAAGCGGACAACGAGGCAATCAGGGAATGGGTGAGGAAGCTTGTTCCTACTTATCAAGCACAGAAAGACGGCGACTAATCATGGAAAAGAAAAGAATTTTTTTGTCGTGCCCGACGATGCACGGACAGGAGATGAAATACATTCAAGAGGCATTTGACACAAACTGGGTTGCTCCTCTTGGACCAAATGTAAACGAATTTGAGAAGGAATTTGCCACGTACTTAGGGGAGGGCTATGCGGCGGCGCTAAGCGCGGGAACAGGCGCGATTCATCTGGCGCTGATCATTGCGGGAGTGAAGCGGGATGACATTGTTTTTGGCTCTTCTCTTACCTTTGCGGCGACAGTCAATCCAATCACCTATATCGGGGCGAAGCCGGTGTTTATTGACAGTGAGGAGGATTCCTGGAATATGGATCCTGAGGCGCTTAAAAAGGCATTTTCCCTTTATCCAAGCGCGAAGGCTGTTATTTCGGCTAATCTTTATGGCACTCCCGGAAAGCTTGAGGAAATTGCCGAGATCTGTAAAATGCACGGTGTGCCGTTCCTTGAGGATGCCGCGGAATCGCTCGGCGCTTCCGTGCATGGCAGACAAACGGGACTGTTCGGCGATATCGGTATTTTTTCCTTTAACGGAAATAAAATTATTACGACGTCCGGCGGCGGCATGCTTGTGAGCCGGGACGAGGAGGTCGTAAAAAAGGCTCGTTTTCTCGCGACACAGGCTCGCGAACCGGAACGCCACTATGAACATAAGGAAATTGGCTTTAACTATCGAATGTCCAATGTTATCGCGGGGATCGGACGCGGACAGCTTCTGTTCCTTGACGAGCATAAGGCGAAGAAAAGAGAAATTTATCTGCGTTATCAAGAGGCCTTTGCAGACATTCCCTATATTCGGATGAACCCGTATCTGCCGGACACGGAGCCTAATTTCTGGCTTTCTTGCATCACACTGGAAGAAGGCAGCCCGGTTAAGCCACTGGACATTATGGTCGCCCTTGAACAGGACAACATCGAATCACGGCCGATCTGGAAACCGATGAACCTTCAGCCCGTGTTTGCGGAAAATGGGTTTGTGCAGGTATGTGAAGGAAAGAGCGTCGGTGAGCGCATATTTGAAAGCGGCGTCTGCCTGCCCTCCGACGTGAAAAATACCGAAGAAGATACGAACCGTATCATTTCAATTATCAGAGGATTGTTTGAAAATGATTTATAGAAACTATGTGAAACGATTGCTGGATATCGTAATTTCCTCAGTGGTGCTCGTTGTGTTGTCGCCGCTCTATTTGGTGCTTGCGCTACTTGTGCGGATCAAGCTTGGTAGTCCCGTGTTGTTTTATCAGGACAGACCCGGAAAAGATGGGGAAATTTTTAAAATGTGCAAATTCCGTTCGATGACGGAGGAGCGGGATGAAAACGGCAAACTGCTTCCCGACGAGATCCGCCTGACCCGATTTGGGAAATGGCTTCGTTCGACAAGTCTGGACGAGCTTCCCGAGTTGCTCAGCATTTTAAAGGGAGAGATGTCCCTTGTGGGACCGCGGCCGCTGCTTGTTCAGTATCTGCCCCTTTATAATGAAAGGCAGAGGCACCGCCACGATGTCAGGCCCGGCTTGACGGGGCTTGCACAGGTGAACGGCAGAAACGCGATCAGTTGGGCACAGAAGTTTGAATATGATGTGGAATATACGGAGAAGCTTTCTTTTTTACTTGATCTAAAAATTATATTAAAAACAGTGGAAAATGTAGTAAAAAGAGAAGGAATCGCATCCGAATCAAGCGCGACGATGGAGTATTTCACCGGAGAGGAATAGAAACAGGAGGAAAGTACATGGATCCTATTAATGTATTGATTTTAAGCGCAGGCAGGAGAGTAGAGCTTGTCAACTGCTTTCGTTCGGCGGCAAGGGAACTGGGGGTCGAGGGGAATGTGCTGGCTGTGGACTGCAGCAGGACAGCGCCCGCACTCTATTTTGCCGACCGGGGGATCATGCTTCCCCGCATTAAATCGGGCGATTATGTGGAAGCCATTATCGATATTTGCAAAAAGGAACAGGTGACGCTCGTTGTACCGACGATCGACACGGAGCTTTTGCTTCTATCCGAACACAGGGAGCGAATTGAAGAGCAGACGGGTTCTAGGCTGCTCATTTCCGATATGGAGATTATCAAAATATGCCGGAACAAGCTTATAACACAGAAATTCATGGAGGAGAACGGATTTTTGATGCCGAGGCTGCTTGGGGCTGAGGAACTGGCATCGGACGACCTTCCGTTTCCATTGTTTATGAAGCCAATCGACGGCAGCTCGAGTATCAATGCCTTCAAGGTGAAAAACCGAGAGGAGCTGGATACCTACAGGAAGTTGATCAGGCAGCCGATTGTACAGGAATATATTGCGGGCGAGGAATACACCGTTGATGTTTTTCTGGATTTTGATTCAAATATTATTTCGGTTGTACCACGCGTGCGGATTGCGACGCGCAGCGGGGAAGTCTCAAAGGGACGGATCGTAAAGGATCGGGAAATCATAGAGGATATTACGAGGCTGATGCAGGTGCTAAAGCCGATCGGCCATATTACGGTACAGTGCAAAAAGACCGAACAAGGCGTTTCTTACATTGAAATCAACCCGCGGTTTGGCGGTGGTGCCCCGATGTCGATCAAGGCAGGCGCCGATTCTTGTAAAAATCTTTATAGGCTGCTGCGCGGAGAAACACTTTCCTACAATGAGGATTACCGGGAAAATGTGACGTTTTTGCGATTTGACAGCTGTATCATGCTGAATGAGAATATGGAGCGTGAGGATGAAGAAAGCAGTTCTGTTTGATTTGGATGATACACTGATTGCCGAGGAGGATTTTATCAAAAGCGGCTATCAAACGGTTGCGCAGCTCCTTGCCGGACGCTATGGACTTTTGCGGGAGGATTTGTATGACGAGCTGCTTGCGCTGTACAAAGCCGATGCAAAAAATGTATTCAACCGGATTTTGGACGCGCACGGCATCCCTTATACAAAAGAAGAGATTCTGGGGCTCGTTTCAGAATATCGTTCACATATTCCGAATGTCACTTTTTTCGAGGACGTTTTGCCGGTGCTTATGATTTTGCGTAAGCGCGGCGTCAAGCTTGGTATGATTTCCGACGGCTATGCCGTGACGCAGCAAAATAAAATCGCAGTGCTGCAAGCGGAGCAACTGTTCGATCATATAATTCTGACTGACACGCTCGGGCGGGATTACTGGAAGCCGGATAAGAGAGCGTTTATTATAATGAAAGAAGCGCTTGGACTTGATTTTTCCGAGATGATTTATGTCGGGGACAATCCAAAGAAGGATTTTTATATCGGAAAGGATTATCCGATTCTGACGGTCAGGATTGTTCGGGGGAATGGCGTTTATTTGGATCGCCCTTATCTGGGCGGGATAAAGGAGAAAATGCGGATCAACTCTTTAGAGGAGCTGCTTCCGCTTACAGAGGGAAAAGATGGGGAAGGTTTCCGAACATGTAAATCTTGAGGAACTGCATAAAGTAGACCTTGCGATGTTAAAACTCATAGATGAGATTTGTCAGAAGGAACAGATCAGCTACTTCATGCAGGCGGGAACTTTACTTGGCGCAGTCCGTGACGGAGGTTTTATTCCGTGGGATGACGATGCGGACATTATGATGTATCGCGAGGAGTTCGATCGATTTGAGCGATGCGCCCCTCCTTATTTAGGACAGGCGGGCTTCTATTTGAATGATACGGATCGTGTGCCGAAGGTATGCAGGAAGGAAGAATCGGATGCGCGGGTTGATATTTTTATTATTGACTATTTGCCGAATTCCTCGCTGAAAAAGAGATATAAGCTGTTTATGTTAAAGCTTTTACAGGGAATGGCAAAGTCGGACGTGGATTTGAGTGCTTACAGCTTAAAGGGCAAGCTGCTTGTCGGTGTGACGGGCACACTCGGAAAGCTTTTTTCTGAAAAAAGACTGCTTGCGTATTATAAAAAGATGAGTGTATACGGAAGTGGGGAAGCATCACAAAAGTGCTTTTGGAGCAACGATTTATATCGGTTTATTCATTATGAATTTGACCGGGATTACTGGAGGGAGACGGAGCGAATGCCTTTCGAGGATGCGATGCTCCCGGCACCGAAAAACTGGGATATGTATTTAAAAATTAACTACGGTGATGGGTATCTGACGCCGGCAAAAGAAAATTATTATGTATCGGTTCCGCAAGTAAATTTAAAATAATATGATATTCGTAAATTGGAAGGATAAAACGATGGGCAAAAGTATTTTGTTCTGCAGCGTCGGCAGACGCGGCGATCTTGTTAAGGATTTTAAGAAATCTCTGGATGTCAATGCTAAAATTATCGCTACAGATAACACGAGCACGGCTCCCGGACTTTATTTTGCGGACAAACAGTATATCGTACCCAAAATAATGGAGGAAAATTATATTCCGATTATCTTGGATATCTGTAAAAAGGAAGAGATCGGGGCGGTGACGACACTGATTGATCCGGAAATTGCGATCCTTGCGAAGCACCGCGAAAAGTTTGAGAAAATTGGCGTGGAGGTGCTCGCTCCCTATCCGGAGACCGCAAGTCTTTGCTTTGATAAATTTCTGATGTACCGCTTTTTGGCTAAACAGGGTATTCGTACGGCGATGACCTTTGGTACGCTTGATTCGTTTACAAAGGCATATGAGGCCGGGGAAATTGATTTTCCTGTTTTTGTAAAGCCACGTACGGGAAGCGGAAGTGTCGGTGCAAGGAAAATCGAGACACCTCAGGAGCTGAAGATCGCCTGCCAGGCGGACAAGACGCTGATCATCCAGCAATTTATGCAAGGAATCGATTTGGATGCGGACGTATATGTGGATACGATCAGCCACAAGGCAGTCAGTATTTTTACGAAGAAAAAGCTGGAGACGAAAATTGGCGGAGCGAACAAGACCGTTTCGTTCAAAGATAAAAAGCTGTTTGACGAAATCGAACGGATTATTTCGGCTTTTAAGTTCAACGGACCGATTGACATGGACTTTTTTTGTGTGGACGGCGAGTATTATTTATCTGAAATCAATCCGCGCTTTGGCGGCGCTTATCTGCATGCGTTCGGCTGCGGTGTAAATTTCATCAAGCTGATAGAAAACAATATGAACGGCATTGAAAATAAGCCGGAGTTTGGAAATTACGAGGAAGATGTGCTGATGATGATGTATGACAGCGTCGTGATCAAGCATCGGAAGGAGATCGAGGAGCAGGTCGAGGAAATGCTATGGACATACTGTATCTGACAATGAGCAGACCGGATCTGGATTCCCCGGGTATATATTCGGATCTGATCAATGAGCTGCTGGAAAGAGGGCATAAGATAACCATCGCGCTTGTCACCGGCAGAAAAGAGTCGAAACAATCGGACATGATTCCCTATCAGGGGACGAACCTGATCCGGGTAAGGGTCGGGGAGTTGTTTCGAGTCAATTTTCTCATAAAAGGCATGAATACGCTAAAAATAGAGCCGTGTATGCGGCGTGCGATTCGGAAATTTATCAAAAACGAGCATTTTGACCTCGTCATTTATGCGACGCCGCCCGTAACGTTTGCAAGTGTGATCCACTATTGTAAAAAGCAGTTTGGCTGTCAATCCTTTTTAATGCTAAAGGATATTTTTCCGCAGAACGCAGTGGATATCGGTCTTTTTCAAAAGAATGGACTGCTGCACTTCTTTTTCAAGAGAAAGGAACAAAGGCTGTACGAATTATCGGATATCATCGGTTGCATGTCGCAGGGCAACCTGGATTATATGGAGGCGCACCATCCGGAAGTTGAGGGAAGCAGACTGATTTTATTTCCCAATACAATGAAGGTGCAGCCATATACAATGAAGGCGCAGCCGCTTAAAAATGCCCCGGGGGAAGTACCGCCGGAGAAAAAGGTGCGTTTTGTGTTTGGAGGCAATCTCGGGAAACCGCAGGCGGTGGATTTTTTAATTGACGCGGTGAAATCCCCACGCATGCAGAAGTGCAGGCAGGCGGAATTTTTGTTTGTCGGCGAAGGCAGCGAGCAGGAAAAGGTGCAAAAGGCTTTTCAGGACAGCCCGAATGCTCGTTTTATTC